>JAMOAF010001027.1 GCA_023621895.1 Planctomycetota bacterium | reverse complement strand
TCTGCGAGCCGTCCGACCCGAAGCAGAAGACCGCCATGTCCGGATGGGCCTTGGCCACGCCGTTCACAAACGGCCACATGTGGCCCAGGCGGCCCGAACTGAACTTGATGCCGAGCGCCGGGTCCAGCTCCGGATGTCCGAACAGCCCGTGCGCGTACTCGCGGTAGTGCAGCAGTTTCTCGAAGGGCATGTCGCCGTTGAAGGCCGACATGGCATACTGGATGGCGACACGATGCCCGGCTTCGTCGAAAAAGGCCGGGTAGGCCCGCTTCGAGCCGCGCATGAACCCGTCCGCGATGAGGACCTCGGGCACGATGCTGTACGCGCCGCCCGTGTGGCCGGCCAGCCCCTTGACGCCCGCGATGGCCGTAAAGAAGATGATGGTGTCGCGCACGATGTTCACGTTGGTCGTGAGTTGCGCAAGCTGGGCATCGGTCAGGCTCGCCTGGGACGGATCGAGCGACAGGGGCGTGTATTGGCTGATATCAATCGGATAACTCGTGGTAGCGGACATACGGTCATTCCTTTATCTCGTTCTGGTTCCCCGGAAACGTGCCGCGCGGGCCGGATCGGCAGCGGACAGTTACAGTGACTGCGCACAAACCCGCGAAGTATACCACAAGGTGTCCCGCAGATTCTCCCAGATCTCCCAGCCCGCCTCAGGTTCCTGCCGGAGCACGGCGCTCGGCCGAGGCTCAAGCTTCAGCTCAGTCCTGCCGATAACGACTCCGGGTTATCAGGCGCGATGGGACAGAAAATGGGGAATACGGCCATGGCAGGCACCATAGAACCGGCATTGTTGACCTCGCAGGCGCTTGGGCGTCCCGAACCGCGAATGCCCGCACCGTCTCCGGGCACTTCCTCCGGGCAGAGCGGTGCCGTGGCGGCGTCGGGTCCCGTGGACACCTTTGTGACCGGCGCGACCCCTGCCGAGACGACCGAATGGAGCGTGCTCCAGCGCCAGATGTCCCAGATCGCCGTGTCGACGCAGATCCAGCAGGCGTCGCTGCGCCGCGGCACGGACCAGGAGGGGGTCTCGCTGGAGGCCTCGCAGCTCGACTTCGACTTCGTGGCGGAGATGCGCAGCGAAGAGCTGTTCCGGTTTGCCCAGCGCACGGGGGCCGTCGCCGAGGGCCTCGAGGGCGGCAGCCGCACGAATTTCATCGAAATGAGCCGCCGCATGGCTGCCCGGTTCCAGTTCTCCTTCTCGGTCTCCAGCGTGGCGCTCAACGGATTCGCCGGCGCCGCCGAGCAGCTCCAACAGGCGGGGGAATCCCCCGAGGACCTCGTCGGGTTCACGGGCGGAGTGCTGGAAAAGGCCGACGAGTTGCTCAACAAGGCCTTCGAGGTCATCGCCGACTTTCTGAAGGGCAATATCGATGATGTCGGCGCGCGGTTGAAGGAGATCTTCTCGGGGCTGGGCGACCTCTTCGGATCGTCTCCGTCCGCGGAGCCCGGCTCGGGCACGCCGGCGCAAGCGTCGCAGTTCTCGTTTTCGTTCCAGTTCCAGTTTGAATTCAGCTTCATGCAGGAGCAGGTCGTGGTGCAGGAGGGCGACCCGCTGGTCCTCGACCTCAACGGCAACGGGTTTGACCTGAGCGAGTACACCAGCGGGGCGCTGTTCGACCTCCAGGGACGGGGCCAGCAGGTCCAGACGGCCTTCGTCCGCGGCGGTGACGCCTTGTTGGCCATGGATCGCAACGGGAACGGGCGGATCGATTCAGGGCTGGAACTCTTCGGCGATCAGCGTGGCGCCCGGAACGGCTATGAGGAATTGGCGCGGCTGGACACCAACGGCGACGGGCTGATTACCCGCGACGACCGTGGTTTTGACTCGCTGCTGCTGTGGGCGGACGACGGCAACGGCAAGACCGAGCCGGGCGAGCTGCTCACGCTGGGCGAGGCGCGCATCACCGAGATCAGCCTGCGTTATCAGCAGGTGAATCTCCAGGCGTCCGGCAACAACCGGGTGACCGAGATCGGATCATACCGCCGCGCCGACGGCTCGCAAGGCCTCATGGGCGACGTCCAGCTTCGCTACCTGGCCT
>JAMOAF010000487.1 GCA_023621895.1 Planctomycetota bacterium | reverse complement strand
GACCGGTTACACTAAATCGACCTGCGTGATTCGTGGAAAAAGCGGTTGTTATTCAGATAGCCGCGTGGGCTTGCCCCGCGTTTCGTTACGTACGGGTTGTGCCGCAGCGCAGGCGCGCCGCGGGGCAAGCCCACGCGGCTATCATGCTCTCATGAATTCCTCCCGGAATCACGCAAGTTCATTTGGAAGGCGTTTGATTCTTTTTCCAGAGACCTAAGGGCGAGGGCAGCATGACGCGAAAGTGGCATCGCAAATCTGTCGTGGCAATCGGCGCGTCCATCCTCGCTCTGGCAGCGTTGCACGCGGGATGGTGCCGCGGCGAGACCCGCGAGCGGCACGCACCCTACCTGGGGCCCTGCGCTCTGGCCGCCTCAAGCGACGGCCGCACCCTCTACGTTGCCTGCGCCGATGCGCGGCAGGTTCTCCGCGTGGAGCTGCCCGAGGGAAGGGTTGCCCAGCATATCGACGTGCCCGCCCCGCCATTCGGCCTGGCGCTGGCCCCGGATCAGGCGACGCTGATTGTCGCCTGCCAGTCGCCGCGGAGCACGGTCGTTCTGCTCGATCTGCCCGCGGGAAAGACTCGCGGTTCCATCCAGGTCGGCCATGGCGCGACCAGTCCGGTGGTCAGCGCCGACGGCGAACGGCTCTACGTCTGCAACCGCTTCGACAACGACGTCTCCGTGATCGATCTTGCCGGCGGCCGCCAGGTCGCGCGGGTCAGGGCCGTTCGCGAGCCCGTGGCCGCCGATTTGACCCCCGACGGCCGCCAGTTGCTGGTCGCCAACCACTTGCCGAACACGCGCAACGATCAGGATTTCGAGGGCGAGATCGCGCCGGTCGTCACGCTCATCGATACGCTCTCGTTCGAGACGGCCGAGATTCCGCTCCGCCGCGGCGCGAACAGCCTCCGCGGCTTGTGCGTCTCGCCCGACGGGCGGCACGCGCTGGTCACGCACCTGCTGGCGAACTTCGAGATGGTCCCGTTCCGCGTCGATACCGGCTGGATCGACGTGAACGTGGTGAGCATCATCGATATCGCCCGGCGGCAGGTGATCAGCACGATCGGCATGGACTCCTACGATCTGGGCGCGGGAAATCCCTGGGACGTGAAGTGTTCCGGCGACGGAAGCTGGGTCTGCGTGAGCTCGTCCGGCACGCACCAGTTGTGCGTGATTCCCCGGGCGGAGCTGTTCGGCGATTTCGCGCACCGCACGATGCAGCCGATGATGGCCGTCTGGCCGATCTACCTGAGCCTGGGCGAGAGTCTCTGGCGGCGCGTCCCGCTTGCCGGCAAGGGGCCGCGGGGCCTGGCCTTCGCCGGTTCGACCGTCTATGCCGCCGAGTACTTCAGCGACACCGTGGCGGCGGTCGACCTCGACGGGCCGCTACGGTCGGAACTGGCCGTGCGGCCGGCAAAACTGACCTCCACGGCGGAGGGCGACGTGAGCCGCCGCGACCCGTACGAAGGTTATGCGGTTCGCACGATCGCCTTGGGACCGCCCCCGCGAATGTCTCTGGAGCGGCAAGGGGAGATGCTGTTCAACGACGCGACGATCTGTTACGAGCACTGGCTGAGCTGCGCGAGCTGCCATCCGGACGGGCGCGCCGACGGCCTCAACTGGGACCTGATGAACGACAGCCAGGGCAACCCGAAGAACACCAAGAGCATGCTGCTCTCGCACGCCACGCCGCCATCGATGGCCGAGGGAGTCCGGGCGACGGCGGAAGTGGCGGTCCGCGCCGGGATCAAGCACATCCTGTTCGCCGACCGGCCCGAGGCGGAATCGGTCGCCATCGACGCCTACCTCCGCGCGCTCGAGCCGGTGCCGAGCCCTTACCTGGTCGGCGGGCGTCTCAGTCCGGCCGCCGAGCGGGGGCGGGAACAGTTCAACCGCCTCGGCTGCGACCGCTGCCACCCGGCTCCCCTCTACACCGATCTGAAGATGCACGACGTGGGCACGCGGCGGATTCACGACTACACCAATCGCTTCGACACGCCCACGCTCGTTGAAGTCTGGCGCACCGCTCCGTACCTGCACGATGGCCGTTACGCGACGATCCGCGACCTGCTGATCCAGGGTCGCCACGGCCTCGTAGGCGGCCGGGGCAGCCAGGCGACGGAGCAGGAAATCGACGACCTCGCCGAATATGTACTATCCCTTCCATGAATCCACCCGCTTTCGCCCAACTCGGTCTGCACGTGATCGCCAAGCCGATCGGCCCGATCTGCAATCTCGCCTGCAAGTATTGCTTCTACTTAGAGAAAGAGTCGCTCTACCCGGCGGACGAATCCTGGCGAATGCCGCAGGAGACGCTCGAAACCTACTTGAGGCAGTATGTCGAGGCGCAGCCGGCTGAAGCGCGCGAGATCGACTTCGCCTATCAGGGAGGCGAGCCCACGCTGATGGGGCTCGACTTCTTCCGCCGCGCCGTCAGATTGCATGCAGCCTGCGCGCCCGCGGGAGTGCGCGTGCGCAATTCGCTCCAGACCAACGGAATCCGGCTCGACGACGCGTGGTGCGAATTTCTCAAGGAGCACGACTTCCTCGTCGGCCTGTCGATTGACGGACCGGCCGACCTGCACAACCAGTTCAGGGTCGACCGCGGGGGGGCGGGCACCCACGCCGAGGTCATGCGAGCCCTGAAACTGCTCCAGAAGCACGGCGTCGATTTCAACGCGCTGGTGTGCGTGCATCGCCGCAATGGCGACCACCCCCAGCGGGTGTATCGATTCTTCCGCGACCACGGCGTGGCGTTTCTGCAATTCATCCCGATCGTTGAGCCGCGAGCGGGCGTCCGCGCGGCCGAGTCCGCGCCGCCGGCCGGCGCCGCGCCGGGGGAGACTGTCAGCCAGCGGAGCGTGCTCCCCGAGCAGTACGGCCGATTCTTGGTTTCCGTCTTCGAAGAGTGGGTCCACCGCGACGTCGGCACGGTCTTCGTCCGCGATTTCGACCAGGCGATGGCCTCTTGGCTGGGCGTGGGCGCAAGCTTGTGCGTCTACGCCGAGACCTGCGGCCGGGCCGTCGCCATCGAGCACAATGGCGATCTGTATAGCTGCGACCACTACGTGCTGCCCGAATACAAGCTGGGCAATATCCACGAAACGCCCATCCGCCAACTTGCCAACTCCGCTCGGCAGGAGCAGTTCGGACGCGCCAAGTCGGAGAGCCTGCCGGAATTCTGCCGCCGCTGCCAGGTGCGTTTTGCCTGCAACGGGGGATGTCCCAAGGACCGCTTCCTGCACGCGCCCGGCGGAGAGTCCGGCCTGAACTACCTCTGCCAAGGGCTCAAGATATTCTTCGAGCATATCGATCCATGCATGCAGTTCATGGCCGGGGAAGTCCGCGCGGAGCGTCCCGCGGCCGGAATCATGCGCCGACTGCGAGCCCAAGAGCAGCACGCCCGGCAGGCCGCGGCCGCGGCGGGCCGACCGATCGAACGCAACGATCCCTGCCCTTGCGGGTCCGGAAAGAAATTCAAGAGTTGCTGCATGCGGCGGTAAAGGAGCGAAATCCAATGAATTTTGCCGATCGGCTACACGCGGCGGTCCAGCGCCGCGGCAACCCGGTCCTCGTCGGGCTCGATCCGAGGTGGCAATCGCTGCCGGCGAGCATCGCCGCCGCGGCCGGCGCCGGCTCGTGCGCCGATCGGGCCGCCGCCTGCGAGACATTCTGCCGGGGAGTCATCGACGTGGTCGCCCCGCTGGTGCCGGCGGTCAAGCCGCAGGCGGCCTTCTTCGAACAGCTTGGCCCGGAGGGCATGGCCGCCCTCGGCCGGGTCATCCACTATGCGGCCGAGCGCGGGCTGCTGGTGATATTCGACGGGAAGCGGAACGACATTGGTTCAACGGCCGCCGCCTACGCGGAGGGGATCTTGGGAAGCGCGGGGCGGAGTCCCTGGGGCGCCGACGCGCTGACCGTCAGCCCCTACCTGGGCGATGACAGCCTGCGGCCATTCGTCGACGTGGCCGCCCAGCGCGAGGCTGGCGTGTTTGTGCTGGTCAAGACGTCGAATCCCGGCGGCGCGATGTTCCAGGACCTTCAGATCGAAGGGCGCCCCCTCTATCGGATCGTCGCCGAGTACGTCGAGAGTCTCGCCAAGGCCTCGCTCGGCCAGTGCGGTTACGGAGCCGTCGGAGCGGTCGTCGGGGCGACCTGGCCGGAGCAACTTGCGAGCCTCCGCGCGGCGATGCCCCACGCCTGGTTCTTGGTTCCCGGTTTCGGCAGCCAGGGGGGCACGGCCAGCGACGTGGCCGCGGCCTTCGACCAGCGAGGCTTGGGAGCGATCGTCAACAACTCCCGCGGGATTCTCTTCGCCTACCAGCGAGAGCCGTACGCCGGGCGGTACGGCGAGGCTCGTTGGGAGGATGCCGTGGCGGCGGCCACCCGCGACATGATCGATCTTCTGGCCGCGGACACGCCCGCCGGCGGACTTGGCTCCCGGTGACTCGATTGTAGAATCTCTTCAGCGGCATGTAACAAACCTGGAACCAGACAACCATGCAAATCGGCCTCTTCCATCGCCAAGCTCTCGCCGGCATTCTGGGGCTGGCGTGCGCCTGGGGTTGTGATCAACCCGGTGCCAGTCCGCCCGAGCCACCGGCCCCGGCGGTTGCGGCATCGCTCGAACCGGTCAAGGCCCAGCCGGCCACGATTGCCAAGTCCGCGCCGGCTGCGGAGACGGACCCGCCGCGTCAGACGAAAACCGCCACGCAAGGGGAGCCGGAAATGTCCACGTCACCCAAGCCGCTGAAATTTCCGGTTCAAAAATCCGACGCCGAGTGGCAAGCCTTGCTCACGCCGGAAGAGTACCGCATCACCCGGCTGAAGGGCACGGAACGCGCCTTCACCGGCGCGTATTGGAACACGAAACTCGCCGGCACGTACCAGTGTGTCTGTTGCGGCAGGAAGTTGTTCGTTTCCGACGCCAAGTTCGACTCCGGTTGCGGCTGGCCGAGTTTCTTCCGGGCGATCGACGAGGACGCGATCGTGACGCAGGAAGACCGTTCGATTCCACCGCCGCGCGTGGAAATCATGTGCAGCAACTGCGGATCTCATCTGGGCCATGTCTTCGAGGACGGCCCGCCGCCGACCGGTCTGCGATTCTGCGTCAATTCAGCCTCCGTCCGGCTGGTGCCGCGCGAAGCCGCGGAGCCGGACCCAAATTAGCCGTCTTGCCCTGCCTCCCAAACTGGGGGCGGCGGCAAGGGGCGATTCGCTCACCGGATGGCGGCGGCCCTTGAGCCCGCGGCGATAATTGGGATAATCTCTTCCGGACGCGCCCAAACAGGCTTCACGCTTCGACGGCCGTCTGCTGAGATAGCGGCTGAGTCGCCGCCGGCGGAGGCAAGCCGGGGCCTGAACTTGGCCGCGATTGCGTTTAACGTCGGCTTTCGCGCGGCTGAGGCTTGCCCCCGACCGCGTGTTCTTGTCTTGTCTCTTGCACGTTTGGGTGAAAACTGTGGGGACTGTCCAGGATCGGTACGAGGAGTTGGCGGCCGGGGCGGAGCAAATCCGCCGGGAGAAGTTCGAGGGCGCGCCGATCTTGATCCAGGTCGGATCGGCGACTTGCGAACATGCCGCCGGTTCGAGGGAAGTGCTCGATGAGTTTCACAAGCACATCGTTGCGTCGGGCCGCAGCGACATCATTCTGCATCAGACCGGCTGCACGGGCAGGTGCAGCCGCGAGCCGATTGTCGGCATCTTCATGCCGGGGCAGCTCCCGATCAAGTACGAACGCGTCGATCGCGAGCTCGTCCACCAGATTTTCACGGGCCATGTTCAGAAAAACACGCCGATTTTGACGCGCGTGCTCGATGGCCCGGTCGATCGGGTTTACGACTTCGAGCTTCTTTGCTGCGGCAGCCACCGCTGCGGCTGGCAGGAGGGGGCGGAGTTGGAATCGGCCTTGCCCGGACTGCTGAGGGAGGCGGGAGTTGACGTTGAGCGGGTGAAGATCGCGCGTGCCAGTTGTTTCGGCGCGTGCAGCGCCGCAACGGAAAAGACCTGTTCTCACATCCTCGTCAAACCCGACAAGACGCTCTACCGCGTCTGTTCCTCCGACGATTTGCGGGAGATTATCCGCGAGCACGTCCAGGGGGGCAGGGTGGTCGAGCGGCTCCGCGTCGGCGGTAAGACGATCGGCCGGAAGTTTTTCGAGATCTACGGCGACGTTGCCTTTTTCAACCGGCAGACACGCGTGGCCCTGCGGCACAACGGGGTGGTGGACCCGACAAGCATCGCCGAATACTTCCACTACCGCGGTTTTCAAGCACTTGCCCGGGTTCTCGACAAGGCGGACCCCGCGTGGGTGGTCAACCAGGTCAAGGCGTCGAAACTGCGGGGCCGGGGGGGCGGCGGCTTCCCGACCGGGCAAAAATGGGCGATGGCCGCGGCCGCCAGTGAAAAAACCCGCTATATCATCTGCAACGCCGACGAAGGGGATCCCGGCGCCTTCATGGACCGGAGCATGCTCGAATCGGACCCCTTCAACGTCGTCGAAGGCATGATCATTGGGGGGTTCGCGATCGGCGCCCATCGCGGGTTCTTTTACGTCCGCGCCGAATACCCGCTGGCCATCGAGCGGATCCAGAACGCGATCGGCGAGTGCCGCAAGCAGGGGTTGTTGGGAAAGAACATCCTCGGCTCGGGATTCGATTTCGACCTCGAGGTCCGCCTCGGCGCCGGGGCGTTCGTTTGCGGCGAAGAGACCGCCTTGATCCATTCGATCGAGGGCGAGCGCGGCCAACCGCGGATCCGGCCGCCGTATCCGACGCAAAGCGGGCTGTGGGGCAAGCCGACCGTGATCAACAACGTGGAGACGTTCGCCAACATCACCGCCGTGATCAACTACGGGCCTGAGTGGCTCTCGCAGATCGGCACGAAGGGCAGCGGCGGCACGAAGGTCTTCGCTCTGGCCGGCAAGATCAAGCACACCGGTCTGATCGAGGTCCCCATGGGCATGACCCTCCGCGAGCTGATCTTCGAGATCGGCGGAGGCGTGATCGGCGGCAAGCGGATCAAGGCCGTGCAGACCGGCGGGCCCGCCGGGGGGTGCATTCCCGAGGAGATGCTCGATTTGCCGATCGATTTCGACTCGCTCACGCAGGCCGGATCGATCATGGGCAGCGGCGGGATGATCGTCTTGGACGAAGACGACTGCATGGTCGACGTGGCCAAGTTCTTCATGGCGTTCTCCCAAGACGAGTCGTGCGGCAAATGCACTCCCTGCCGGGAAGGGACCACGCGGATGCTGGAGATTCTCGAGCGGATCACCAGCGGCCAGGCCGCGCTCGAAGACATCGATCGGCTCGAGCGGCTCGCCCGGCTTGTGAAGAAATCGTCGCTTTGCGGGCTGGGCCGGGCGGCGCCGAATCCCGTGCTCAGCACGTTGAACCACTTTCGCGACGAGTACCTGGCCCACGTGGCGGATCGGCGCTGCCCGGCCCGCAAGTGCGTCGCCCTGATCCATTATGAAATCGACGAGAAGAAGTGCGTCGGCTGCACGGTCTGCGCCCGCAACTGCCCGGTCGAGTGCATCTCCGGCGCCCGGCGGGAGCCGCACGTGATCGACCAGTTGCGTTGCATCAAGTGCGGGCGGTGTTTTGAAGTCTGCCGGTTCGCCGCCGTGGCGCGGACCTGAAACCCGCCCGGCCGAGGGCCCATTCCATCCAGCGGTGAGAAGACATGGTGAAAAAGACCATTTCCCTTACAATCGACGAAAAGCCGATCTCGGTCCCCTCCGGCACGACGATCATGGAGGCCGCCGAACGGCTCGGGATCACGATCCCGCGGCTCTGCTACCACCCCGACCTGAGCTTGGCCGGCTCTTGCCGGGTCTGCATCGTGGAAGTCGAGGGGCTGGGCTTCTTCATGGCCTCGTGCAGCGTCGAGGTCTGGGAGGGGATGGTCGTCCGCACGAACTCGCCGGAGATTCGCCAGGCGCGGCGCGACATCGTCGAATTGATCCTCGACAACCATTCCAAGGATTGCCAGACGTGCGAGCGCGACAGCAATTGCGAGTTACAGAACCTGGCCTACTCGATGGGCGTCCGGGAGCGGCTCTTCGAAGGTGAGCGGAAGCAGTTCCCCATCGACGATTCGAGCCTCTCGGTGATCCGCAATCCTGAGAAATGCGTGCTTTGCGGCCGCTGCGTCCGCGTCTGCGCGGAAATCCAGGGAGTTTACAACCTCAGCCAGCACGGCCGCGGGTTCCACACGGTCGTCGGGCCGGCGCACCTGGCGGCGATGGACGATTCGGTCTGCATCCAGTGCGGCCAGTGCATCAACGTCTGCCCGACCGCCGCATTCCTCGAGAAAAGCAACGCCGACGCCGTCTGGAGTGCGCTCGCCAACCCCGATCTGCACGTCGTCGTACAGACGGCGCCGTCGATCCGCGCGGCGATCGGCGAGGGCTTCGGCGCTCCGCCGGGAACGCCCTCGACCGGCAAGATGATCACCGCCCTGCGGCTGTTGGGCTTCGACGCGGTGTTCGACACCGATTTCGGCGCCGACCTGACGATCGTCGAGGAAGCCCACGAGTTCCTCACCCGACTCGACGACGGCGGCCCGCTGCCGATGATCACCTCCTGCTCGCCCGGCTGGATCAGCTTCATGGAGAAGTTCTACCCGGCGCTGATCCCGCACGCCTCCTCCTGCAAGTCGCCGATGAGCATGCTCTCGACGCTGGCCAAGACGTACTACGCCGAGCAGAAAGGCATCGACCCGGCCAGAATCTACATGGTGGGGGTCATGCCCTGCGTGGCGAAAAAATATGAAGCGGGGCGCAAGGAGCACTTTACGCCCGACGGCGTCCCCTACACCGACGCCGTCCTCACCACGCGCGAGCTGATCTGGATGATCAAGTGCTACGGGATCAACTTCGCCCATCTCGACGACGGCCAGTTCGACTCTCCACTGGGACTGGCGAGCGGCGCCGGCGACATCTTCGGAACGACCGGCGGGGTGATGGAAGCCACGCTCCGCGCGGCCAGCGAGCTGGTCACCGGCAAGCCCGCCGACCGGCTCGAGTTCACGGAAGTTCGCGCCGTTGAGGGTCTCCGCGAGACGTACGTGGCGATCGGCGATCGGAGCATCCACGTCGGCGTCGCCAACGGGCTGACCAACGCCAAGGTTCTTTTGGACAAGATCATCAGCGGCCGCGACCACTTCCACGTGATCGAGGTCATGGCCTGCCCCGGCGGCTGCATCGGCGGCGGCGGGCAGCCCTACCCGCCCGAAAACGTCAAAGTCCTCGATCCCGAGCTGCTCCGCCGCCGGGCGAGCGCCCTGTATGCGATCGACCGCGGCAAGCAGCTCCGCAAGTCCTACGAAAACCCGGCGATCCAGGAACTCTACGACATGTTCCTCGGTTCCCCGGGGTCCGAAAAGGCCCATCAACTTCTGCACACCCACTACCAGGCCCGGCTGCCCCGGGGGATTCGATGAGCGCAACGACCGACAATTGGGAACAGGTTCAAGCCACGGCCAGGCAGGTCCTCGGCGAGGAGGTTGTGGCCTTCATCGGCCTCTGCCGCGATGAACCAAACCCGGAAAGCCAGTTGATCGCCGTGCTCCACAAGGTCCAGGCCCAGTACGGGTACCTGGCCGCGGCGCACCTCGATGCGGTTGCCCAGTTGATGCAGATTCCGGCGGCCAAAGTCTCCGGCGTCGCCAGCTTCTACCACTACTACCGGCTCCAGCCCCGCGGCCGCTTCCTGATCAACGTCTGCATGGGCACGGCCTGCTACGTCAAGGGAGCCGACCGAGTCGCCCAGAAGCTCATGGACGAGCTGGGCATACGATTCGGAGAGACCAGCACCGACGGTGTCTTCACGCTGGAAAGCTCGCGCTGCATCGGGACCTGCGGGCTGGCGCCGGTGATGATGGTTGACAACCAGGTCCACCCCGAGGTGACGCCCGACCAGGTCCCGTTGATCCTCGAAAAGTACCTCGACGTGGCCCGCCGCGAGTCGCA
>JAMOAF010000544.1 GCA_023621895.1 Planctomycetota bacterium | reverse complement strand
GACAGACGTCCTCGCACACCCGAGACTCTCTCCCGCGGCATCGATTGCACTCTGATCCGCGAACGGCCACATACGGCGTTGGGCGGACAGCCTGGCGAATACCAGCCTTGTAAGCCCGCACTACTGAACACGTTTCCGCACAGCAGTTGCACACTTCCAGCAGGGAGCCGAAGCTGTAGATCGCGTGATGCACGAGTCCGGAATCGGCTCCTCGCCGGTAGAGGCTTACGGCTTCCTCGCGTGTCAGTCGTTTTCCCAGTCCGCTGCCGATTTGAATCAGTGCCGCAAGCCCGAAGGAAAGGCAAACGTCCGATTCGTGTTCGCCGTGATGCGGGATCTTGCAGGACGGACGGCCTGCCCGGCAAGCGCAGGGGATGGCGGCAATCAGCCGGCGGCTACCGAGAAGCTCGCAGAGCTTCGGCAGAGGCACCACCTCGTTCGCCCGCGAGCCGCGGAGGACAAGAGGACGCGCATACAGGGCGAAACGGCAGAAGACGTAGAACAGTGGTCGGAGGATGTAGCGCCCCAGGCCGGTCTCCGACAGAGCGAGGAGCCACTGCGCGAATTGGATCAGCAGGGCTCCCGGCCAGAAAAACAGCCCGCGAGACAGTCGGTTACCGCTCATGCGATGCTCATTGAGAAATGCGGATCATCGGCCGAAGGGGAGCAGTGGAACAAGCCCCTGGCGGTCGCCCGAACAAGGCCGCCTCAATCGCCCAGCTCCTTGAGGTCCTCCTCGGCCGCCTGCCGCAGTTGCTGGGGGAAATCCGGGAAGGCGGAGACGACGCGGACCCAGTTCGGGATCGCTTCGCCGCCGGCCGGTTCGCGCTGGAAGAGGTCGCCGGCGACGGCGATCTGCCGGGCGAACCCCTCGACGGCCTGCTCCTCTTCGTGGCGGTCGAACAACAGGCCGTTGATCAAGGCATCGGCGTGATAGTGGCGGATGGCGTCTTGGGCGGAACGCAGGTATGCGGACCGCAGCGTGATGAAGTCGCCCGGCTGGAGCACCGTGCCCATGCTGGCCAGCGTGCGAAAGATGCTGATCACGATATCGACGGCCATTTTCATCAGGCCCTTGCCGGGATCGTCCAGCGAGAGGGACTGGTGCTTGTGGTCGTAGCAGCGGCAGACGTCCACCTGGCAGACGCGTTTCACCGACGTGTTGCGGAACACCTCGGCCAGCGTGCCCACCTCCAGGCCCCAGTCGCTGGGGATGCGGTTGGACTTGGCCAGGTTGGCCATCACCGCGAACTCGCCGGACAGGGGGTAGCGAAAACTGTCCAGGTAGACCAGAAACCGCTCGTATCCGAGCAGCGAGATCAGCGCCCGCAACAGCGGCGAGACGAACAGCCGCACGACGCGGCCGTGCATGCGGTCGCTGACCCGCGCGTAGTAGGCCTTGCAGAACTCGAAATCCGTGCTGGGGTGAACCAGGGGCATGCAGAGCCGGGCGAGCATCTCGCGGTCGTAATTCACGATGTCGCAGTCGTGCAGGGCGAAGACCTTCAGTCGCGGGTCGGCGAGCAGGTAGCCGAACGCCGTCCACACCGAGCGGCCCTTGCCCGCCGTGGTCACTGCCAGCCCGGCGTCGTTCAACTGCTGGTACAAGCTCTCGACGCGCGGACCTTCGGTCCAGAGCACGCGCGCCCGGTCTCCCAGGACGCGGACCCTGCCGACCGCCTCGCGGAAGTCGTCCACGCTCGGGGCCATCCCCAGGACGACGACCACGTCCTGCACGTAACGAACGTGGGAGAGCTCCTCCATGATCCTCGTAAACGGCTCGGCGCGCATGTCGCCGGAGGTCACCGGCAGGACGAGTCCGACGGGACAATTCACGACAAAACGTTCGAGCATCCGCTCGAGCCGATCGCGCTGGATGGTCCCCAAGTCGTGGATCGTCGCGATCAAGCCGTGTTGAAAAAAGTCCGCCATGGGTCGGTTTCCTTTCAATTTGCCAGTTCCAGCCACAATGTCTCGTAAGGGCCGAGCTCGACGCCCGCCGCTTGCGGCCACGCCCGGCCGCTCGTCAATTCCCTCGCCGGGCGAAACCCCGCGCCCGCCGGCAGCTCCCAGCGCCGGCTTTGGCCGCTGACATTCACCAGCGCCAGAATCCGCTGCCGCTCATCCCGGCTGGTCCGCAACACCGCGATCAGCCACGGTGGAACGTCCGGCCACGCCTGCTGTTCCGCGTCGGGGTGGAACGCCGGCTGATTGCGCCGCACGGCCAGCAGGCGGCGATAGCCGGCCAGCACTTGGGCTTCGCGGCTCTCCGGCCGCACGAGGGCGCGGTTGAGTTCGTCGCGGGGAAACTTGCGGCGATTGATCCGCCGCGCCTGCCCCGACTCGGCGGCGCCGGCGGCGTCGTTGCCGGCGCCAAAGAGGCTGGAGAAGTAAACGCCGGGAATTCCGCGGAGCGCGAGCATCAACGCCTGGCTGGAGAGAAATCGCCGCACTTGGAGGTCCGTCTCCCGGCTGCCCGGCTCGGTGATCGCATCGAAATAGGTGGCGTTCAACTCATAGGGCAACTGGCTGCCGCCGGGACCGTGCCGGGTGCTGACCAGGCCGCCGCGGCCGCGGACCGCCTCGGCCAACCGGAGCAGCCGCTCCTCCGGAACCAGGCCCTCCAAGGGGCGCACGCCGATCCCGTCGTGCGAAGCCGTGAAGTTCAAGAACGCGGCGCCCGGCGGGGCGGGCGCCAGGCGGTGCAACCAGCCGACCAGCGGCTGGGAGTCTTCGTTCAAAAACGCGTCGAGGACCAGCGGCGGCAGGCTGAACTGGTAGACCATGTGCGCCTCGTCGCCGCGGCCGAAGTAGCTGATATTCTCCTCGTGCGGCACGTTCGTCTCCGTCAGCAACAGCGCCGCCGGCGCCGCCAGGGCGAGCAGCTCGCGCAGGAATCGGACCACCGCGTGCGTCCGCGGCAAGTGGATGCACGAGGTGCCGACCTGTTTCCAGAGATAGGCGATCGCGTCGAGGCGGATGATCCGCGCTCCGCGGCGGGCGTAATCCAGCAACACCTCCGAAATCTCCAGCAGGACGCGCGGCTCGGCATAGTTCAAATCCACCTGGTCGGCGCTGAACGTCGTCCAGAGATGGCGCGGCCCCCGAGCGGTGTCGAACTCCGTCAGCAGCGGGAGGCTCCGCGGGCGCGTCACCGCGGACAGGTCCGCCGCGGGATCGACTTCGTGAAAATACCGCGTGTAAGGCTCGCTGCCCCGCAGATATTCCTGAAACCACCGGCTCTGCGCCGAGACGTGGTTGAGCACCAGGTCGAACATCAGGTCGTAGTCGCGCCCCAGGTCGCCGACGTCGCTCCACTGGCCGAGCGCGGGGTCCACGCTGCGGTAATCGATCACCGAAAAGCCGTCGTCGGACGAATGGGGAAAGAACGGCAAGAGATGGACGATCTTGAAGATTTGCTCGAAGTGGTGGCGGACAAGGAATTCGCGCAAAGTATGCAAGGGGGATTCGCCGTCCGCGCGGACGTGATCGGCGTAGGCAATGAGGACGACGTCGCGCTCGTCCCAGCGAGCGGCCGCTCGGCCGGCCGGCGGCGACGCCGGGCGCGCCAGTTCCGCGAACCGCGGCGTCCAGGCCTCGCCGTCCGGCCCGTAAATTTCGCAAAGCCGCTGACGCAACCGATCGATATCCTCCGCGCTGTGTTCCATGATTCTCTTGCCGCCTGGCGGCCGCGAGGGGGGATGAGCCTGCGTTTGACGGCAATCGTGCTCCTGATGCCGCGACGAGGCTTGCCGCGCCAGAAGAGGCTGCCCCCGGTGAATGATTACAAGTTCTCCATGCCCGTGATGTTGGTGATCAAGACCCGCAGCCGCCGCCGCAAGACGGTGTAGCTGAAAAACGCCTTGCACAATTCGTAGTTGTGATCGACCATTTCGCGGCGGAAATCCGGATCGGCGATGACATGCCTGACCTGTTGGACGACGTCGCGCGTGAGAAAGCCGTCCATCGTGATCGTCCGAAATCCCTTGGGTTCGATGTCGCTGATGAAGATCGCATAGCGGTTGACGAGGACGGGTTTGCGGTAGTAGAAGGCCTCCAGCAGGGCGTTTCCGAAGCCTTCGTAAAGGCTCGGGTAGGTGATGAAATCCGCCTGGGAATAGGCGTCGGCCAGCGTGTAGCAGCGGCGCCCTTCGGCGTCGACGGAGCGGGCCTCGGCGACGTGCGTGTACACGAAACGCAGGTCGACGCCCTCCTGCTCGGCCATTTCCTGCAAGTCTTGCAGGTACTCGCCTCCTTCGTCGCCCGATTCGTGCGAAACGATCAACTTGCAGCGGGGATCGCCCAGCCGCGCCATCAGCCCGATCGAGTGCTCGATTCCCTTCCGGGGAACGACCCGCGTCGGCTGCAAAAAAATGATGTCGTCGGGCGCGAGGCCCAGGTCGTTGCGGAATTCGGAGGCGTAGGCGTCCGGGCCGGGGGGCGGCTGCTCGAAATCGAGGACGTTGGGAATCAGGATCGAGGAATCGCCCTTGCGCATCGCCAACTGCTCCTGCGCCAGCGTGTTGATCGTCACGTGCTGGATCGCCGTCGAAGTCGGCGGGAAGGCCATGTCGAGAATATCGTTGATCGCGTTGACCGAAAACCGCGTCCGCTCCCAGTAAAAGTCGTGATGGTGGGCGATCGTCGGAATCCCGGTTTCGGTGATGAAATGCGTCAGCGCCACGCCCAGCGGCACGTGCATCGGGATGCAGAGGGCGTTCTCGACGATCAGGATGTCGATCTCGAATCGCTTGACGAACTCATACAGCGTGTTCTTCAGATGCTCGCTCTGCTCGTAGATCCGCCGCGTGACCTCCGGCGTCCGCGTCGAGCGCCCGAACACGCGCTGGTTGATCCAGACGTTGTCCGGGTGCGCGAAACAAGCCTCGGGCACGAGCATGCTGGCGTTCGGGTCGCGGTCCAGCCGCCCCCCATACCAATAGCTGGAATGCTGGTAGTGCCACAAGACCTGCGCCCATTTGGCGCTCTCCAGGGAGACGCCGTCGGTGCCGGCAAAGCGGGTTGAGACAAAGCCGATGCGACGGCCCATGACGGTTCGCTCCCAAGGCTGATAAAAATGGCGAATCAAACGCAGTCTAACAAATCGCGAAGATCGGTGACAACCAGGTCCGCGGCCGCATCCGCGCAAAGCGGATCGCCCGCGCGGCGGCGGAGGCTGCGGGCGTCGCCGGCGAACAACGCCGTGCGAAAGCCGAGCCGCGCCGCCGGGGCAATGTCGTTCCGCATGTCGTTGCCGACGTACAGCGCCCGGCCGGCGGGGATTCCACGCCGCTGGAGGGCCGCGGCCGCCAGCCGGTAAAGCTCGGCGCTCGGCTTGGCGCGGCAATACTCATAGGAATAGAACTGCAAGTCGGCGGGGAATCCGAGCTGCTCCACCGAACGCCCCAGAAGGGCGCAGAACGCCTGCGGCGTGTAGAACTGCGCGTTGCTGACCAGCCCCAGGGTCTTGCCGCCGCGGAGCAGGCCTTCCAGCGCCGCCAGCAACCCCGGCATCGGCCAGATCGGATTCGTGCGGACCTCGAACTCGACCGCCACGGTCCGCGGGTCGACGCCCGCGCCGGCCGCAATCCAGCCGCGGGCGGCGAACACCGCCAGGGCGTTTTCCCAGACCTCGACGATGTCCACTTCCGGAAAGTCGACGCCCCTTGCGAGCGCCTCCCGGTGCTCGCGCTCGATCTGCTGGTTGAACACGGCCAGCGCCGCGTCGGCCGGCCCGCGGAGCGGCGCTGCCGCGGCTGCCAGCGCCTCGGCCAGCGCCTCGCCGCGGCCGTCCAAAGCGCAGGCGCCGATGTCGCCGCTGCCGCTGATCAGGAGCGTGCCGTAAACGTCGAAGAGCACCGCCTCCAGCGGGCCCAGCTTGCGCAGCAGCGGCTCCTGGCCGGTGGGGATCGGCGACAGGGGAGAGCTGTGGCGACGAATTATCTCGCGGCAATCTTCGATCATGACTCAACGCGAATCGGTTGAAACCTGGCAAGACCGAGAAACTCCTCCAGGAGCCGCTCGGCATCCAGCGGCTGCCGCTCGGCCGAACGCGGACTGGCCGCCACGTGGCGATAGAGCTGGACCAGCCGCCGGCCGCACGCCTCCTCGGAGTAGGCGCGGCGGACCGCCGCCGCGTTCCGGTCGATCATCGGCCCGTCCGCGCGATCCGGCCGCAAGGCCTCCTCGATCCAGCCGTTCAGCGAGAGCAGCCGGCCTCGGCGCTCGCCGCTGCCGGCGACCTGCTCGACGAGGCGCTGCTGATGCCGCGACGGCAGCGATCCGAAATCGACCAGCCCGTCCGCAACCAGCCCGGCCACCGCGCGGTCGATTTCGGGCGGCGGGGGCGGCCGCCTGCCGAATCGGGTGTGCGGCGCGGCGGAGGGCTGCTCGAACTCGTCTTGCCAATCGGCGGCGCCGATCCACTGGAGTGGGACGTTGAGCCGCGGCCGCAAATCGTCCAATCGCAGGCCGGCGGCGCGGAAGTCAGCCGTAATCTCCGGCAAGTCCCGCCCGACGAGGCTCTTGCCCGCAAGCCACGACTCCAAAAACACCAGGCCGAAGCCTTCCGCCACGCTCGTGGTCAGCATCCGATCGGCCGCCGCCAGGTTCTCCTGAAACGCCAACCCCGCCTCGCCGCCGATCTCGAACGCCGCGGGCAGCCCGAGCGCCGCGGCCAGCGCCTTCCAGCGATCGTACGACGGCCGTTCAGCCGGATTCAGTGGCGGCAGCGTCACGCCGAGGTGCCAGGCGCCGCCGGCCAGCGCCGACCAGAGCAGGGCTTCCCCGAGATTCTTTCGCCGGATGCCGCGGATCGGATAGAGCAGCAGCGGCCGGTCTTCGGGCACGCCGAAACGCCGCGCCAACTGGCGCCGCGCCGGCTCGCGCGGGGGCGGCGGTCCCAGCTCGCCGGCCGGGTTGGGCAGCGCGTGGACGCGCGCCGGCTCGACGCCAGCCGCCGCCAGAATCCGCGCGTCGCGCTGGTTGAGCACGGCATAGTGGACGTGCCCCGCCTGCGGGTAGGCCGCGGCCGCCCAGTCGCCGTCTACCTGGTCGCTCGCTCCCGCCCGCAACCGCTGGTAATTCAGAGGGCGGAAATCCTCGGCGAAGTCGTGTATTTGCAGCAGCAGCGGCCAGCCCTCGCCGGCCAGTTCCACAAGCGCGCCCGGCAGCGAACCATTCTTGCCCAACGCGTGATTGTGGACGTGGACAACCGTCGACTCCACGGTTCCGCCCACTGCGGCCAAAGCGGCCCTGACACGCGCCGCCAGCCGGCTCGGGGCGCGCGGCTCGCCGTCGTCGTAGTCCAGGCCGGCTACGGCGCGAACCTCGTACTCTAGGGTTTCCACACCTGGAAGGCGATCCGGCCAGCCGGCACATCGCCCGCCGTGCAGCACGACGGCCCGCAACCCGCCGCTGGCCGCCGCGGCCTGCCTATCCAGCGCGCGCAGGTGGCTGGCGATGACCTGCGTCACGCCGCCGCGGTTCAAGTGGTAGTGGACGATCGCGATCAACATCGCCGCCAGGCATTCTCCTTCCGTGCGCCACGCATCACCGCAGGACGGAATTGCCCCATTTTACGCGGCAGGAAGGCCCGCGGCATGGCAGGGAAAGCCCGCATGCGGCCGGCCGCGCGACGGCTCCTCCGGTGACCGTTCGGTTCAAGCTCTCATGTAATCTTCATCACTATTTTACGATACCCGGGCGGACTGGCTACCCTACCGCGGACGTGCGTCGCACGCCGGCTTCGCACACGCAAATCACCGCGCAGGTGCCGGCGAAATAATCCGCAAAACCGGTGCGAAAGTCCCTATGTTGCCCACTATTCGCAAAACGTCGAAAGGCTCGCAAGTGCTGGCGGCACAAGCCTTTTGGGTTCCTCAAACGCGGTTCGATTGGCCGGCCCCGCAATCCGTTTGACGGCGGCGACCGAGTCGGCCTATAATTACCTGATCTGGCGGAGTTCCTGTCGCCGCTGCCCGGTTTGCATCTCCGCCTTGTTGACCCTCACTTCCACGCGACGCCGCCCCGGCGCGGCGCTCTCGTCTAGACAATCGAATATCACAGGGCGCTCAATTGGAGGAGCGCTCGGTTCTGGTTGCCACGGTTGGCTGAAGAGCGGGCAAATCGTCGTGGACCGTCGGATGGTCCCCGTACTTGGCGTGTTTTTTCCACCAAGGAGACTCCGATGGCTGATCAGCAATCCCTGGACGATTCGAACGTCGTTTGCGAGTTGCGAGAAGTTCCCCCCCGGCAGGTCGTGGCCGAGATATCCAGCATCTTTCGAGAGCCGACCGACGCGATGATTGGACTCCGCGAGCGGATCGACTGGTTGGCCGAGCAGCTTTCGCGCCGCTTTGCGTCCGAGGAGCAGAGCGGCCGGTATGACGACGCATTGTGCCGCGCCCCGTGGCTGACAGCCCGTGCGCAAGAGCTCCAACAACAGCACCAGCAGTTGACCGACTTGCTCAACGGCCTCCAGCGTCTCTGCCAGTCGAGCGAGGGGCTGGTGGCGTGGTGGCAGCGGTTGCGGCAGGACTTCGCGGAATTCGCCGAACTGCTCGAGGAACACGAGGCGGCCGAGAACAACCTGCTCGACGACATGCACCCGGGGCCATCCTGGAGCCAAGACTGACCGCCTCGCGCGCGCAACTTTCGGCGTCCGCCGATTCGTCGCCGCTTTTCCTTTGGAGTGCGGCGATTCATCGCCGCTTTCCCTCTTTTCTTTCGGAGTGCGGCGGCTGACGATTGCGGTCTACCGCCTAGCCGTCGACGCCTTTAGCCTCGCCCCCCGCTCGCAACGGCGCAGTTGCTCTCGATTCAAGAACGCGACTCTAGCCAGCGTTTCCAGGTGCGCCGATTCGACTCGGTTCCAGGCGCGCCACTGCGGCGACGGTTGGCCTTCTGGAGTCTATCGCGGATGAAAGGTCTCTGGTGAGAGGAAAGCGGCCCTTCATCGCCGCTTTCCCTTTGGAGTGCGGCGATTCATCGCCGCTTTCCCTCTTTCGGAGTGCGGCGATTCATCGCCGCTTTTGTAGAGGCTGACGATTGCGGCCCGCCATCCGACCGCCGACGCCCCCTTTTTGCCTCGCCCCCCGCTCGCAACGGCGCAGCGGCGACTGTTGGCCTTCTGGAGTCTATCGCGGATGAAAGGTCTTTGGTGAGGGGAAAGCGGCGATCAATCGCCGCACTCCAAAGGAAATATGCCGTGCACACAAGTGAGACGCACGATCGAATCGCGGCGGGGGGGCTTTCGCCCCTTGATTGTGCCACGCGGAGCCACGATCCAAGGACAACGCCGACCGGGGCGGCCGCCAGGCGAGCAACCTGCTGTAACTAGCACGTTAGCGGGCTGCGCACCCAGCCACAATGACTATGCGCATTGTTTGTATGCAATACCCTATTGACAGTGTATTTGTATACCATTACTCTCACTCTTAGGCCGACCCCCGGTTATCAAGGAATTGTCAAGTCGGCCTGGTCTTTCACATTGCTGGTGTTTTTTTGTGACGGGAGGATGTTATGACTCGGCGCGGAATAGGCAGTCTTAGTCTTGCGAGTACGCCCAGGTGGCGGGGGTTCACGCTCGTCGAACTATTGGTCGTGATCGCAATCATCGGCATCTTGATCGCCCTGTTGCTGCCGGCGGTGCAGGCGGCCCGCGAAGCGGCGCGGCGGAGCCAGTGCACGAACAATCTCAAGCAGCTTGGCCTGGCGCTGCACAACTATCACGACACGTTCCAGCAGTTTCCGCCCGCCGGTTTCGACTATGGCTGGGCACGCGATGACAGTAACTACGAACAGGATACGCCGGGCAAGTTGTACAAGAACCACAGCAGCTTAACGCATCTGTTGCCGTTCATCGAGCAGCAGGCGATCTACGATCGATTCAACTTCACCCAGGCTTCTTGTGCTTACATGCGAAACTCGAACAGCGCGATGGCAGGTGATCCGATCGCCAGTGGAAACGCGGCGCTG
>JAMOAF010000053.1 GCA_023621895.1 Planctomycetota bacterium | reverse complement strand
ATGGGCGCTCGCCACGTGGCGATCGTCGACTGCGCGGTCCGCCACGTGGGCGAATACGCCATGGGCTTCGGACCCGGCTGCCGCCACAACCTGGTCTCGAACTGCGAAATGGTCGACCTGGGCGCGGGCGGGGTCAAGATCGGCAGCGCGCTGCCGGCGACATGGGGCAACACGCTGGGAGCGCCGGGCGACGAAGAGGCGCTCGTTTCCCATCAGACGATCGAAGACTGCCTGATCGCCCACGCCGGCCGGCTGCATTCGGCGGGCATCGGCGTCTGGGTCGGCCACTCGCCGTACAACGTCATCCGCCACAACGACATCCATGACCTTTACTACTCCGCGTTTTCCGTCGGCTGGGTCTGGGGCTACGCGGCGAGCCAGGCGCACCACAACGAGGTCGCATTCAACCACGCCCACCACGTCGGCCAGGGCGTGCTCAGCGACATGGGCTGCATCTACACGCTGGGCGTTTCACCCGGCACGACGATCCACGACAACCATTTCCACGACGTCGTCTCCTACAGCTACGGCGGCTGGGGCCTGTATACCGACGAAGGCTCCACCGGCGTGGTGATGAAGAACAACCTCGTCCACCGCTGCTCGCGCGGCGGGTTCCACCAGCACTACGGCAAGGAGAACCGGATCGAAAACAACATCTTCGCCTTCGGCGGCGAGCATCAGATCCAGCGCAGCCGAACCGAGGAGCATACGTCGTTTTTCTTCGAGCGGAACATCGTGTTCTGGGACAATGACAGCCCCCTGCTAGGCTCGAATTGGAGAGACAACAACTTCCGGCTCGACAACAACCTCTACTGGCACGCCGGCAAGCCGATCGTGTTTCCGGGGAATCTGACCCTGGACCAGTGGCGCAAAGACCGCGGGCAGGACGTGCATTCGGTGATTGCCGATCCGGGATTCGTCGATCCGGCGCACGACGACTATCACCTCAAGCCGGATTCGCCGGCTCTCCAGGTGGGGTTCGAGCCTTTCGACTACAGCCGGGCAGGCCGGCGAAAACCGGCCGTGCTGACGGCCGACCTCCCCCCGGTGCCGGCCGGATTTGAATAAGCCCGCAGGCCGCCGGTAGGGTGGTGCAGAGCGGACCAGGCCCGAGCCGATCTGAACGGCCGCGACCGCCGCCGGAAACCAAGTCAACTCTCACAACCAGGCCGCTAGCGCCGCCCCATCGAGAGCCGACCAGACGGCGATGCAACGGGCCTGGAGACCCGTGCTACGGGCGGCAGGGTGGTGCAGAGCGGACCAGACGGCGATGCAACGGGCCTGGAGACCCGTGCTACGGGCGGTAGGGTGGTGCAGAGCGAGCCAACCCCAAGCGAGTGGCAAAGCCGCAGCGGTTTACCGGAACCAGGTACGTTTGCACCACCACAATGCCAGCGCCGCCCCACCGGCACAACCAAGAGACAACGCGCCGCCCTACCAAGGCACCGTAACGACCAACCCGGATTCGACGAACACAAGCCGGGTGGAGACCCGGTCGGCGGCAAGCCCATAAAGGCCCGAGACCGCCGACCGGTAGGCCTCCAATTGGGGGCGGTACAGCGCGATCTTGGCCTGCCGGGCCGCCGCGTCGTTCGCATCCATCAGATCGCTCTTGAAGTCGAGAATCTCGGCCGCGACGGGCGTATCCCTATCGAAGAGAACCACGAGGCGGTCGATCTGTCCGCGGAGGATCGTCTCGTCCTGGCGGACGACGAAGGAACGCTCGTTCCACACCCGCGGATCGAGGTCGCCCGGGTACGCGGCCAGAATCGCGGCCAACGGAGCGTCGGCCCCGGCGGTTGCTTTCCGGTATGCGGAGCGGCTGAGGACCGCGCGGATCGTGGGGAATGCCAGGGCTCGGCGGAACTGTGCGATGACCGCGCCCAAGTCAACCTCCGGAAGCCGCAACGCCTGGAGGCGAAGCCTTAGCGCCTGGTCGTCCGGCGAGCCTCGGTCGAGCCAGGCGATCTGCTCGAAGCACTTGTGCACCGCCGTGCCCCAGTCGAAAGCCGCGATTTTGCCGATCTGAAGCTCAGCGCCCAGGTCGATCCGCGGACCGCCCTCCAGCTCCGAGGGGCTGCGGGATTCGAGCCCGCGCCGGGCACGGGGCCGCGAGGGAGCCAACTCGACGATTAGCGGTTCCTCCCGGGCGGCGGCTTGCGGCCGGCGCTCGACGGCGCGCTTTCCGATCCAGTCCGGGTCGCCGTATTCATAGAGGATCGACAGCGGCTCGGCGCGCTGCGAGCCGAGGGCGCAACGGAGAATTCCGGCGGCCGTGGCGGGAACGAATTTCTCGTTCTCTTTGGCCGGCGCGATGATCATGTGCAGGGCGTGGATCGGGCGGGTCAGCGCCACGTAGAGCACGCACAGCGCCTCCTCGATGCCCTGCCGCGAGCAATCCTCGTGCATCTGCTGGAATGCCTCCGGCAGCACGGGCCGGATGTTGGCGTTCACATACCGGCAGACCCGTTCGATCGGCTGGGTGGGGCTGGAGCGGCCGACCACCAGCGACGGCGTTTGCCCGCTGAGCCTGGCGTCCAGCTCGGGCAGCACGACGATGTCGAACTGGAGCCCCTTCGCCTGGTGGACGGTCATCACGCGGACGCGGGCGCCGCTGGGCGATTCCACCCGGCGGCTGGCGACGACCTCGATGAACTGGTCGGCCCGCAGCGTGGCCGAGGGTTCGTACGCATAAGCCATTTCCACCAGTTGCAGAAGGCGGTCCAGGTCGCGCTTGTCGACCGCGGGGGCGAGCAGTTGCGTCCAGGCGCGGAGGACCGGCCCGTAGCCCTGTTCGACGAGCTGCCGCCGCGCGGCGGCGGAAAACCGCCTGGCGGCGCCCGTGTCCCCATGGTTGGACAGGCCCAGCGGCGCGCCGAGCGGCGAGTGGGCCACGTGGAACCGGGCGGCCGTGTCGCCCGGATGATCGGCCAACGTGAGCAGCGAGACGAGGAGCTGGACCGCCGGCGAGTCGGTCAGAGGGTTGCCCCCCTCCTCGCTGGCTTCGACATTGCGCCGCCGAAGCTCGTAAATCAGCCGTGCGACCGCCGTGTTTCTGCGCACAAGGACGCCGATCGAGCAATCCGCCGCCTCCCCGGCCAGCCGCGCGACCTGTTCGGCCGCATGGATCAGCGTCGCCGTTCCCTGGTCTCCCCCTTCCTCCGCGCGCGGCGCGACGCTGAGGCGGCAATGGCCGGGGGTCGCCTTTCGCATGGTCGCGTGCTTGGCAAAACGCTTCTGCCAGCGGTCGGCCGCGGCGCCATGGTCCCGCAGCGCTTCGTTGCCCCGCAAGTTGGCGAAGATCCGGTTGACCGTTTCGATCACCGGCCGGCTCGACCGCCAACTGGTTTCCAGCGAGCTGAAGGCCAGCCCGTCGAGTTCGTCGCGGAGGATTTCAAGAATCTCGGCCACCCCGCCGCGCCAGCCGTAGATCGCCTGCTTGACGTCGCCGACGCAGAAGAACGACTGCCGCCCGGGGTGCGCCACGATCCGCCGCGCGAAAGGGCGGAGAACCCGCCACTGCTGGGGCGAGGTGTCCTGGAACTCGTCGAGCAGCAGGTGGGCCACGCGGGCGTCGAGCCGGTACACGACGCGGTCGAGCCCGCGCTCGTCGAGTGATTCGGCGAGCAGCCGCGTTACGTCGTCGAAACGCAGGCCGCGCTGCCGCAGCTTGATCCGCCGATACGCCGCGTCGAACCTGGCGAGCAGGCCCCGCGTGGCCGCCGTCTGGTCGGCGATCTTGCCGACGAGCAGGGCCTTGGCGTGCTCGATCAGCGGCTTGTAGACGGCGGCCACGTCCGCCGGAATGACCACCCGCTGATATTTCTCCTCGCCGGCGAGAATCTTGGCCGCCAGCCCACGGCCGAGAAACGTTTCCCAGTCAGCGGCCTCGGCGGCCTCCAGATCGCCGCTCCTGGCTTTCACGTAATGCTGATTCCCAGGCAGCTCGACGGCTGCCAGCGCGGAGAGCGCCGCCTCGAGCTGGTCGGAATCGAGCGGCTTGCGGCGCGGCAGGGCTTGCCATGCCTCGGCGGGCGCTTCTTGATAGAACGCGTACAGCTCGTGGACGATGCCGCGGATCTGTTCGGCCACCGAGCGGGCCGCCTCGCCCTTGCTCAACAGGTGCATGAGCCGCAACACGTCATCGGTCGTTTCGTTTTGGAGCAGCGTCTGGATGGCCTCGTTGCGGCGCCGCGCGTCGTCGGTTTCCTCGGCGATCGTCCAGCCGGGCGGGAGCCCGAGTTCGAGGCAGAAGCTCTGCGCAACCTGGATGAAGAAACTGTCGAGCGTGGATATCCGCAGGCGGTGGATGACGCGCACGAGGCGGCAGAGCAGCGTCACGCAGCTCACCCGGTCGAAGGCGAGATCGCCGATGTGGCTGGCCAGCTCGCCGAGCTTCTTGTCATCGCTTGCCGCTTCCGCGAGCCGGAAAAGGACGCGGTCGAGAATCTCGCCGGCGGCTTTTCGCGTGAACGTGGTCGCCAGGATCGTGTCGGGCGAAGCGCCCCCGGCCGCCAGGGCGATGTAGCGGTTGCTGAGCTGGAACGTCTTGCCGGCGCCCGCCGAGGCATGGACAACCAGGTTGGGAAAACGGTTTCCGGTGGGATTCATTCCGCATCGCCTCCTTCCCCCAGCAGGCTTTCAGCCAACGCGCCGAACTGCCCATCCTGGCAAATCGCGGCAAACTCCTCGGAGAACGGGGGAGGCGGCGTTTTCGGCGGCCAGAACACGCCGCGCCGGACCCTGCGGACCACCTCCTCGGCCACGCCGCCGGCCGATTCCAGGTCCTCCTCGCTCCAATCGGCAATCAGCGCCCCGATCCTGGTTACGTCCTTGGGCAAGACAATGTAGCCGAGCTGGATCGGCCCCTCCAACTCCAGGGCGGAGGCAAGGTGCAGGTAGAGCGGCAATTGCAGGTCGATCCACTCACCCCCTTTCTGGTGCGTCTGCTCCGGTTTCTTGCCGCTCTCGGAGGTCTTGTAGTCGAGGATCGCCCACTCGCCGGTCGCTTCGTTGAAGTCGATGCGATCGATCCGGCCCCGCAATCCCAGCGGCAGGCCGTCGACCGTGAGCGAGACCTCGCTGGCGGCCAGGTCCTTTTCCACGTGCACGATCCGCCACCCCTTGCCGGCCCAATCGGCCTGCCACCTGGCCAGGCTGGCCAGGCGGTGGCGGAGCTGTGCGATCTGGACATGGACTGCCGGCAACGGCTGCTTGCCGTACTCTTGGCGGACGCGCCGGTTGAGCAATTCGTCGAGCAGCAAGCAGATCTCGTCGGCGTTGGTGCTGGCGGCCAATTCGCTTTCGCCGAAGTCGGCCAGCACGTCGTGAGCGAGCGAGCCAAAGGCCGCCGCGTCCAGTTCGGCGCCGCTGTCGGCAAGCGCGGCCAGCCCCAGCCGGTGCTTGAGATAATAGCGGTAGGGGCAGGCCAGGTAATCGCGGAATTCCGTCACCCGCATCGACGAGATCGCGTCTTCCGAGGGCGGCGGCTGCGGAGGCAGCAAAGCAGAACGAGCCTGCCCGGGCCGGAGCGAGCCGGGCAGAATCACCGCCGGCGCGCCGGGCCGGTCGCCGAAATAGCCCAGCGCGCGGCGGGCGACCGTCTCGTCGTCGCAGGCGAACAGCAGCCTGCTCGGCGCCAAGGGGCTCCCCTCGGGGCTGGTCCGCCCGGCAATCACCCGAAGCTCCTGCCGAGAAGCGATCAGCACCGACAGGGCGTAGAGGTCGCGCGCGTAACGGCGGTCGTTGTCTTCGATCCCCAGTTGCCGCCGGATGCGGTCGGGCAGGAACAGGTCCGCGTTGACCGAGTCGGGGATCGTCTGGTCGTTCAGGCCGCAAACCACCAGCGCCGGCGCGTCGTCCCAAGGCAACTCCAGCCAGCCGAGCAGCTCGACGGCGCCCGGCTCGGACGGCGGAGCGATCGATTGGCTCTCCAGTTGCCGGAGCGCCAGGCGGATTGCCTCCGCCGCTCCGACCGGCGGCTGGAGCGAGCCGAGGCGATTCAGCGCCGCATGGGACGCAAGCGCGTCGCGTGCCGCCTTGCACGCGAGCCAGTGCGTTCGGCCGGGCTCCCTGTCGCGCTCCAGAATCCGGACCCCGAAGATCGCCGTCAGGTAATCGAGGATCGGCTGCCCCCACCCGCTCAAGGGGCGGACCGCTCCGGGCGCGAGCCGTCCGAAGCTCGACTCGATCAGCGCGGACAAGGCCGCATAGGCATCCTTGAGCGCCGCATACGACTTCGCCGAACCGCACCACGAGCCGTCGGCGCTGGCCGGCAGATGGGCTGCCTGGTACTCATCCGCCTCGGTCAGCCAGTCGCCGCGGACCTGTTGGGAAACGAGCCAGTCGCCCACGGCCGTGTGCCGCAACAGGGCGGCCAGCGCCCAAAACGACCGGGTTTCAAGGTAGTCGGCCGTGGCGGCCAGAAGGCGATACGGCGATGTTCGGGCGATCGGGCGCCCCGGCCCGTAGCGCGCCGGAATCTCGCACTGGGCGAGCGACTGCTCGACGTAGGGCAGGAGCGATTCGGAAGGCACGCCGATGGTAAGTTCGTCGGCCGCAAAACGCCCCTCAAAGCAGGCGATCGCGCGAATAATCGCCGCTGCCTGGTCGGCGGGGCCGCCGGCGATTTCGATCTGCTCGTCGCGCAGCGGCAACCGGGCGTCTTGCCAGGCGCCCACCGCCAGGCAGCCGTGCGAGTCGAACCGTTCGGAGAGCTGTTCGGGCGCGAAGACCAGCGCGGTGACGTGTTCGCTGATCTGATCGAGAATCCGCCGCTGGGCAAGGTTCAAGTCGACCGTGCCGACAAGGATCACCTCGCCGTCGGTGTGGCACTCGTGATGGTCGATGGCGTACAGCCGCGCGGTCTGAAGGTCCCAGAGCTCGAGCTCGTCGAGAATCCGCAGGTAGGTATTTTGGACAACGGCCAGGGCCTCCCAGCGAGCTTCCTCGGGGAAGTCCTCCAGGGCCGCGCCGCACTCGGCGACGCGGCGGAAATCGAGGTCGTCGGCCGCCAGCTCCCGGTGCAACCGGGCAAGCATCTCGCCCAAGGCGAGGCGGCCCGAGAGGTCGCCCTTGGCGGGCAGCTCGGCCACCAGGTGCGCAAGCTGGGCCGGATCGGTCCGGTCGAGGGCCTCGATCCAGGCCAATTGCTGCGTCAGGCGGTCGGCGAAAGGTCTGCGGGCAAGGTAGAGCATCTCGGGCAGGTGGCCGACCGTGATCGTCTGCGGCGGTGCGAGGGGAAGCCCGGCCGCTTCGCCGCGTTCAAGAAGCAGCTCCTCGAGACGCCGCCCGGCGCGGCCGCCCGGCACGGCAACGATCGCCCGGCTCATATCGATCGAATCGCCCGTGGCGTAGCGGGCGGCCAGCCAGTCGGCCGCCGCCGCCAGGGCCGGCCGGTCCCAACCGAGAAAGACACGCTGGATCATGATGACTCCACTGCTGCCGCCAATGCCGAGAACGGTTCTGCTGTAGGTTGCATCTTACACATTACCGCTTGCATATTACAGGCGAGCGGTCCATGGCGGTGAGAACCTGCGCCGCAATCCAATCGCCAGCCCTGTTGAACGTGGCTTTGGCCTAGGCGCTGTTGCGAGAATTTTCCAGGTACGCGCCGAGACTGGCGGCGAGGCGCGCGAGATGGTCTTCCAGAGACTGGAAGGTCCGCGGAGCTTGCTCGAAGTTTGCCTCGCGGGCCATCATCTCCAGTTGGAGGGCGAGTTGGAACCCTTCTTCCGCCGCGAGAAAACGCAAGGTGCCCTTGAGGGTGTGGGCCGCCAGGTTCAACTGCGCGGCGTCCGATTCGGCGACGGCCTTGCGCAGCCGGGCGGTCAACTGGGGCGTCTCTTCGAGAAACGTCTCAATCACGATGCGGAGCAGGTCGCGGTCATTCTTGAGGGATTCCAGCGCGGCGGCCTGGTCCCAGGGCGGGCCGGACTGGCCGGCCGGGGCGGGGCCACGGCGGTTTTCGTTGTCCGGCAAGACCGAGGCCGCCGCCGCTGGCGCGGAATACCCCAGCACGCCGGCGATTGTCTGGTAGAGCTGCCTGGCGTGGATCGGCTTGGCGATGTAGTCGTCCATCCCCGCGTCGAGGCATCGCTGCCGATCGCCTTTCATGGCATGAGCGGTCATCGCGACGATTGGCACGCGGCGGCCCGTTCCCGCCTCCCGCGCTCGGATTGCGGCCGTTGCATCGAACCCGTCCATTTCGGGCATCTGGACGTCCATCAGGATCAGATCGTAGGCGCCGGACTCGAAGGCGGCGAGCGCCTCGCGCCCGTGGTTGGCGACGGCGACGGTGTGGCCTTGCCTCTCGAGCAGCCCGACAGCCAGCCGCTGGTTGACCAGGCTGTCTTCCGCCAGCAGGATCCGCAAGGGGGGTAATTCGGTGGGCATTTCGCGCAACGCCCGCTCGCACTCGTCTTCGGCAGCGGTGACTCCCAGGGCCACGACGATCGCGTCGAACAGTTCCGACTGTTTGACCGGCTTGAGCAGGTAGGCGGAGATTCCCAGCTCCTCGCACCGGGATACGTCGCCCGGCCGATCACCGCTGGTCAGCATCATGATCACCGTGCTGGACAGTTCGGAGTCCTGTTTGATGCGCTGGGCCAGCACGAACCCGTCGTATTCGGGCATGTTTGCGTCCGTGAGCACGAGGGGGAAGGACTCGCCGGTGCGGAACGCCTGGCGCAACGCGCCCAGGGCGCTGGCAACGTCGGGAACGACCGTCGGCTTCATCCCCCAGTTGGCCAGCATCTCTTCGAGGATGACGCGATTGGTCGCGTTGTCGTCGACCACCAGGACGCGGGTCCCGCTGACGATCACCGGGCGGGGCTGCGCCCGTTCGAGACTCTCTTTCGATGCCAGCTCGATATGGGCGGTGAAGTAGAACTCGCTGCCGCGGCCGGGCTGGCTCTTGACCCAGATCTCGCCGCCCATGGCGCGGACCAGGCGGTGGCAAATCGCCAGGCCCAGGCCGGTGCCGCCGAACCTGCGCGTGGTCGAGGAGTCGGCCTGCTCGAAGGCCTCGAAAACGGTCAGCAGCTTCTCCGGCGAAATGCCGATGCCCGTGTCGGTGACGCGGAACAGCAGTTCCACCATTTCCTTCGACATGCTCCGCCGCGAGACATCCAGGACCACCTCCCCACGGTCGGTGAACTTGATTGCGTTGCCCACCAGGTTGACGATCACCTGGCGGAGCCGGCCGATGTCGCCGACAAGGATCGTCGGCACATCCGGGTGAATGCGGCAGGCCAACTCCAAACCCTTGGAGTGCGCCCGATAGGCCAGCGACTTCATCGTGTCGCCGAGGCTTTCCTCAAGATCGAAGACCTCGTGGTCGAAATCGAGCTTTCCGGCTTCGATCTTGGAGAAATCGAGGATGTCGTTGACCAGCGCGAGCAAGGCGTCGCCCGACTCGATCACCATCCCCAGATATTCCCGCTGCGAGTCGTTGAGATTCGTGTCGAGAACAAGCTCGGTCATGCCGATGATGGCGTTCAAGGGGGTGCGGATTTCGTGGCTCATGTTGGCCAGAAAATCGCTCTTGGCCCTGCTGGCGGCCTCGGCCGCCTCCTTGGCTCTCTGCATCGCCTCGGCGGCCAATTTCTGCTCGGTGATGTCGCGGGAGATGCCGAACGTGCCGATGATCCGGCCGTCCTGATCGCGGAGGGGAAGCTTCGTCGTGCTCACCCAGGTGCTGGAGCCATCGGGCCAGGTCTCCTTCTCCTCGCGGTCGACGAGCGGCTCGCCGGTCCTCATCACGCGCTCTTCGTCGGCCCGCGCCTGCCGCGCGTGCTCCTCGCTGAAGTAATCGAAATCGGTGCGCCCGAGCGATTCGGTCGGATCGTCGTGTCCGAAGTAATTGGCGATCGCACGGTTGACGCGGATGAACCGGCTTTCGGCGTCCTTGAAATAAATGTTGTGCGGCAGATTGTCGAGCAGCGCCCGCAACAGGTAGCGTTCCTGTTCAAGAGCCGCT
>JAMOAF010000556.1 GCA_023621895.1 Planctomycetota bacterium | reverse complement strand
TGTCCTCCCTCAGTGCTGACGCCACAACGGCAGCAGGCAAAACGGAAATCCACTGCCCCGGGCCGGAAGGGTGTGAAGCTTGGCAAGACGGGTCGAGCTGCCCTTGCGGTCTTTGGTGTCGTATTCGGAGCGATCGGGTGGATCGCTGTTTCAAACCAATTCAAGCGGCCACCGGCGCCCCGCGTCTTCAGGGGGGCAAGTCAAAATGGCGCGCGACGACACGCACAACCGGCGGAAGAGCGCGGCTGCGAACAACGCCCCTGGTATCGCGATTGAGAATTGAGACGAGAAGAAATCGGGAGCCCCTCGCTGACGGACTACCGGGCATTATCTGTTACAGCGAAACGCTTGGCAATAACGCTTTTGGAGGGTGTGACACTTTTGTTGTAAACAATCGCATTGTCACATAAAATGATACTACTACATAACTTACACACGCCAGTCCAGAGGCACTCCCCAGGCAGCGAGATAGTTAGGCCACGGATGGAACACGGAAAAGAGGCGGAACGACGCACTCGAATCCCCGTTTGGATCGTGATTGCTTTTCCGTGTTTACTCCGTGTTCCATCCGTGGCCCGCCTCTCGCCTTGCCGGGGAGATTCTCTTCTGCGATTGCTCTCCGCGCCCCGGCCGAGGAAGAACCGGAGTCACATCGCGGCTGAAACGCGGGGCAATCTCGCGCGGTGGTGGCGCGATGGGAGATCGTGGAGGTTCCCAAGCTGGAGCTTGGGAACCAGAAAGAGCTGGAGCTTGGGAACCAGAAAGCCCGCGGGCCGATGCGGTCCACTGTCACAAAACCCTGGAAAGCCGTTGCTTTAACCCCCGCATTCAGGGGATAGGCGGGCGGTTGCGCGCTGGTAGACTATGGATAGCTGTCTCCTCCCCCCCCGGCGCATCCAACCCGTCTCACAACGGGGCGCACGGGGGCGAGACATGCTGGCCGTATTCAGCCGTCCCGGGAGCTGGATACGGCCGAATTTTTTTTGCGCCCTCGTCACTCCGTCATTCTCAGCGCCAGGTTCAGGTAGCGGCCGTCCAACTGCACCATGATCCGGTCGGAAACCCAGGAATCGAGCTGATGGCGAACGTCCTCAGCCTCGATCGGGTCTCCGTTCCACTCAGCGGCGCTGCGGAGAATCGTCTTCAGCGAGCGGCCCGTGTCGCAGTATGCGTAGAGTCCCCGCCGCCAGCCAGACAACCGGCGCTGGAACTCGGTCGCGCAGGGCCGCGTGTCGGTCACGATCGTCACGCCGTCTCCGCGATCGAAGCTGCGAAGCGTCACACTGCCCGCCAGGCCCTGCCAGCGTTCGATTTCGGCCAGCGCCGGCGCGGCGTAGTCGAGCGGATTGCGGCCGTCGGCGTAGTCGAACTCGAAGTAGTACGCGAGGCGCGCGAGCGACTCCTCGGGAAACGGATAGACGTAACGAAAAGCCCGCGCCGGGCGTTTGTTGACCATTCCCCATCGCTCCGGCGCCTCGAAATAGGGGGAGAAACGGTCCATCCGCACCCGCCCGGCCGCCATCGGCGGCGCCAGGTGGACCAGCGAGGGGACCAGGTCGGCCAGCCCGGCGTAGTCGTCCGGGTTCTCATTCGGAAAACCGTAGAGGACGTTCCATTTCACCTCGATGCCCGGCTCGGAGAGCCACTTGAGGGTCTGCACGTTTTGCATCGCCGTGGCGCCCTTGCCGATCAGCTTGAGCACCGGGGTGATGAACGTCTCGATGCCCAGTTGGGCCGCTCCCATGCCGGCCTCCAGGAGCAATTCGACCTGCCGGCGGGCCAGGTTCGTCTTCATTTCAAACACGAACGCCAGGTCCAGGTCTTCGCCGCGCAGCAGGGGCAGGAACGTGTCGAAATAGCGGTGGTCGAGGATGTTGTCGGAGGAACACGCCCGGTGGAGGCCATGGCGTTCGACCAGGTGGCGGAGCTCGTCGACCGCGCGGCGGGGCGTCTTGCTGCGATAGCTCAGCGTGCTGCCGTTCAGCCCGCAGAAAGCGCAGTGGTGCTTCTGGCCCCACCAGCAGCCGCGGGACGTCTCGAAGAACAGGAGCGGGTCCACCTCCTCGCGCAGCGGCGAGCCGGCGAGTCGCTCGAAATAGTCGTCGAAGTCCGGATACGCCAGCCCGTCGAGATCGCGGGTGAGAAAGGTGCACGGGTCCGGCGCATCGGGGCGGGCGCCGCAGCTGACCGACTCGCGGCCGACAACCCCGGCCGGCAGATCACCGCGGCGGCCGAGAATCTGCTCGACAAGCCGCGGAAAGGCCGCGTCGGCCTCGCCCACGCAGACGTAGTCGATCTCGGGAAACTGGCCGATCAGCTCGATCCCCATCGGCCCCTCGCAGGCCGCCCCGCCGAAGACGATCCGCACGCCGGGCGCGACCGACTTGATCCGCCGAGCCAGGCACATCGACGCCATCGTCTGCTGGAACGACGCCGCGAAGCCGACCACGGCGTATTGCGACCAGTCGCGCGCGGCGCAGCGATCCAGGAACGGTTCGACGACCGCTCCGGCCGCCTCGTAGTCCCGCCGGTCAACGGAAGTCAACCCGGGATCGGCCGCCAGGAGGACGTCGTTGAAAAACGCCTCGTCGCCAGGGAGGCGATCGCCGAAGTAGTGCCGGGCGAAGAGCCGTTCGCCGCCGAGCACGAAGGCAAACGAATCGGCCAGCCACGTGTAGCGATCCTCGCCGAGCATTTCGGCCAGGTCGTAGTTGAAATAGGCGATCTGGCAGGCAATTCCACGCCGCAAAACCTGGGCTTTCAACAGGCTGGTTCCCAAGTTCGGCCAGCGAAGGCTGAACAGCGGCATGTTGACGATTAGAACGCGCGGCATGGTGGAAAAATCCGTCGGCTCTCGTTGCCCCCGACAAAAACGGCATCGTTCGCTCGGCCCGGCGGCACTCGGGATTGCTCGAGGCGCGCAACGTCCGGAGAAGATAGTATAACCTATTAGCGGCTTTGCAGGCGGTTGATTGTGCAGCGGCCGTGGGACGCCCGCCGCGGGCCGTCTTGCGAAGGCGCGACGGATCGGGTTCCGGGCGCCGGTACGATCGGAACGGCCCTCGGGGGCGATTGGCGCGAGACTGGCGCTTCGGGCAAGCCGGCTTGGCGCGGGCGGCTGCCCGGAAGAGAATTGATGCTTGGTCAAGGAACCGAGGCCGATCGTTGGACTTCTCCCAGGACAACCAAAACTCGCCGTTCGTGTTGTGCGCGCTGGCCAGCGGGCTGGTCGATCATGACCAGCTTGACGAGGCACGGGCGGAAATGGAGCGCGCCGGCGAAACGCTCGAAAACGACAAGAGAACCAACGAGCAGCGGCTGGCCGACGCCCTGGTCGGACTCGGCTACTTGAACACCTGGCAGGTGATCCAACTCCAGCAGGGCCGGACGAAGTTCACGCTCGGGCTGTACCGGATCGTCGATTCGATCGGGCGTGGAGGGATGGGGCAGGTCTTCAAGGCGGAGCACTCCGTGCTCGGGCGGGAAGTGGCAATCAAGGTCCTCCCGCGCGAGAAGTCCACCCCGGAAGCGGTCGCCAATTTCACCCGGGAAATGAAGACCCTCGCCCGGCTCGACCATCCCAACCTGGTCCGGGCGTACGACGCGGGCCAGGACGGCAGCGTCCATTTCCTCGTCACCGAGTACGTGCCCGGCCAGGACCTGCGCAAGATGGTCCGCAAGCACGGCCACCTGGACATGCCCACCGCCGCGCGGATCATTTCGCAGGTCGCCGCGGGGCTTCAGCACGCCCACGATTGCGGGCTGATCCACCGCGACGTGAAGCCCGGCAACGTGCTGGTCACCCCCGACGGCGCCGCCAAGCTTTCCGACCTGGGCCTGGCCGGCCCGCTCGAAGGCGGCCTGGAGAGCGATCCGCGCTACGGCAAGATCGCGGGGACCGCCGACTACCTCTCGCCCGACCACATCAAGTCGCCGTTCGATCCCACGCCGGCCTGGGACATCTATTCCTTGGGGTGCACGCTCTACTACGCCGTGACCGGCAAGGTGCCCTTTCCCACCGGGTCGACAAGCGACAAGGTCAAGGCCCACTGCGAATGGCAGCCGCTCGATCCGGGCCGCCTGAACAAGGACCTCGACCCGTCGTTCATCCAAGTCATCGCCGACATGATGGCCAAGGACCCGGCCGACCGGGTGCCTTCGGCAAAGGACGTGATCGCGCGCCTCAGGCCCTGGCTGCCCGCCGAGCACAGCGTGCCCGCGCCGCCGATTGCCGCCGGGCTCCGCGGCGCCGCCGCGGCGGCGAACGGTTTTCGCACCGATGACACGGCGCCGGGCTATTTCGACGCTCCCCCGGCAGCAGCCGCGGGCGCGCCCGATCACTTGATCGCGCCGCCGGACAATTTCGGCGAACGGCCGCCGGCCATCTGGGGCCCCTTGGTCCTGTTCGTCCTCCTGCCGCTCGGGTTGATGGGGCTCTTGGCGGTCGCCTGGAGCGTTCTGACGGCGATCCACTGAGCCGCCGGGGAGACCCGCGGCTGGGGACTTTGCACTACGTTCCCGCGTTGGACTCCGCGGCCTTTGCCTCGCGGACTTCCGCCGAGACCTTGTCGATCTCGTTCGGATCGAGATACTGGACCACCAGCTTGCGGGTCTCTTCGAACATCTTGTCGACGTGCTTCTGGACGATCGGATCTTCCGAGTAGAGTCGCTGCCGCTGCGCGGCGAGCTGGGTTGTGAACTGGTCGCGGGTCCGCAGGGCAAACAGATCGATGAGCATTCGATCGGCGGACTTGAGGTCGCCGGCTTTGACGGCGCCGCGAATTTGCGCCGCCAGCACGGCGCGGCGCGTGACCAGGTCGACCAGCTCCTCCTGGGCCGCCATGACCGCGCTCTCGGCGGCCAGGCGCTGGTCGTCGTCCAGGACCACCGCCTCGGCCTCCTTCTCAAGTCCCGGAACCAGGGGAAGCCGGGCAAGCAACTGGCCGCCGTTGCGAACGTAGAGAATCATCAGCGGCGCTTCCCCCGGCGGAATGACGATCGATCCGTCCAGGCCGGTGCGGCCGAACCAGGCCCCGGCAGTCTCGCCGGGCTTCTGGAGATAGATGTCGTAACCGCAAAGCGGCCGTTTCGACGCCGTCCGCGCGCGCACGACCAGCCGGGTGGATTCCCCGGGCGGCTTGACGGCAAGCGCGAGCTGATGGACCCGCCCGCGGCGCCTGCCCGCCAGCGCCGTCCGCAACCCGGAATACATCTGGCAGGTCAGCTCGGCCTGGTCGACCTGCTCGACGGCGAAGTAGGTCCAGGGAAGGGCGAGAATCCGCTTCGGATTGCCGTCGCGGTCGTCGTAGCGGATGATCGGCCGGAAGACGTCGCCCGGGGCAACCGAGAGGAAGGCGGGATCGCGCGCGGGAAAACGGCCGGCGCGGAGCCGCAGGCGCACCTTGCCGCCGGCTTCCGATTCGATCGAAGCCAGCGGCGCAAACACGTCGCTCGCCGCCGCAAAGAGCGTGCCGGGCAGCAGCGCCGCCGCCGTCGCCCATTTCTCCACCACCGGCGAAAAGGTCCGCGTCGCCACGTCCAGCTCCCGGGCGGCCACCCGGTAGCCGGTCCACTCGGGCGCGATCCACAGCAAGGTCACCTTGTCGGCCCCGAGCGCCTCGGCCGGCAAGGACTCGACCTGGATGCTGTTCAAGCCGCCACGCATTTGACGATGCAAAAGGTCCGGCGCCGCGGCCACCCGCATCTGCCAGGCGGCGCCGACCACCACGTCGGCCCGATCGACCAGCCCTGCCGACAGGTCGTCGAGGACCCGCGGCGTCAGGTCGGGCAAGTTGCCGGCGGCGAGGTAGACCTGGATCCGGTATGGGGTCAATTCCCACACCGCCTGGGCCCGTGCCGCGCCGGGCGCGGAGAGGGCGCAGGCGGCCGCCATCGCCATGGCGGCGGCCGCGCGGCGCAGGGAGTGTTGGAGTGAATGCATCATGGCTTGCCGGGGGGCGACGGAGGGCGAATCTGCCAATTCTCGATGTCCTGGTAAAGCGTGACCGGCGACGGGCCGATTCCTTCCAGCCGATCGACGTGGGCGAAGTGATCGGTCATCTGCCAGAGCGGAATAATGCTGGCCTCGGCGTGGGCGAGCCGGTGAATCTCGCGCAATTGCCGCCCGACGGTCGGCCAGTCGACCGACTGCCGCAGCCGCAGCAGGGCCTGCCGCATGTAAGGGCTGGCCTCGCCCGCCAGGCCTCCCTCGCCGAGCAGCCGCTCCGCGTCGACGATCGGCTCCCACATCGCCAACTCGGCGTAGAGCAGGTCGACGTCCGCGGGAATCCGCTCGGGCACGGCGTCGCCCAACTCCCGCAGCTCCAGCGCGATGCCGACGATCTTCAGTTGGCGCTGGATTTCCGCGACAGCCAGGCGCGCCGCTTCCGACGCCTGGTAGGCGAGCACCGTCTTGGGTGCGTCGCCTGCCGGCTCACCCGCTTTCTTGCGCGCTTCGGCGAGCTCCCTGCGGGCGACCTCGGCCAGGGTGATCGCCAGGTGCGGCTCATAGCCACGCGGCTCGATCGACTCCTCGTAGGCGTAGTCGAGCGGATCGTCGATGTCCACGCCCGCCAAGAAAGGGCCGCTGACCACGCGGCAGCCGGGCAGTTCCGCCCCGCGGGTCAACAGGCCCAGGATCGCCGCGCGGTTGATCCCGTAGACCAGCGCGCGGCGGAACGCGCGGCGCGAAGTCAGCGGCCGCTTGGGATTCGGAATCAGGCAGTGCACCAGCGGCACGGCGTAGCGGCGGACCACCGCGCCGGGAATCTCCCGCGCCTGGCCGACTTCCCAGGGATTGAGCCGGTCGATCACGTCGATCTCTCCGCGGCGCAGCGCGCGGATCTCCTCTGCCCCGGTGCGGAAGCGCCGCTCGACGATCTCTTTGGCCCGCGCCGGCCCGCCGGCGAAATAGGCAGGATTCGCCAGAAACACCGCCTCGTCGCCCGAGGAGGACTCCAGGTAGTAGGGGCCGATCACGCTGGCTCGGCGAGACTCCGCCGAGCCGGACTCGTCTGGGTAAACGGCCGTCTGGAACATCGCCTGGGGCAGCACAAACGGGCGGTTGAGCTGGACGAGGCAGGTGTAGACGTTCTCGACGGAGACCGACGCGCAGAGGTCGGCCCAAATCTGCAAATAGCTCGGCGCGGCGGGGTCGGCCATCGCCAGCAGCCGCCGGGCAAGATCGTAGCCGGTGAGGTTCGAACCGCCGGCCGAGCGGATGTCGCTCCGCAGTTGAAAAGTCAGTCGGCGGCCGAGGTCCTGGGCTTTCATCTCCCCGACCGGGCAGATGTATTTGCCCCCCTCGGTTCCCGGCCCGGCCAACTCCAGGAGCGTCCGCTCGACGAGCCGCCCGGTCCGCCGCGCGGCCCAATCGTGGAGGCTGCCGGACGACGTGGCGGCCGGCGGCGCGAGGACGCCGACCACGAACCGCGGATAGCGGCGAAGAATCGTCTGCCGGACCTGGTCGGCGCCGCGAAGGTCCGGCCAGATGGCCGACATGCGGCGGAGCGCCGCCTGCGCTTCCCGCGGTTTGTCGGCTTCGAGGGCCTTGCGCGCGGCGGCCAGGTGCTCGCCGGCGGCTTCCTGGAGCCGCTGCCGCCAGCTCGCAATCAGCGGCTGCTGGGGATAAAGCTTCTCGAGCTGGTCGAGGTATTCGCGGGCGATCCAATGCTGGTCCGCGGCCACCGACTGCTCGACGAGCTTGTCCGTGGCCGCGGCCAGCGCGCGGTCCAATCCCGGCCGCTGCGGATTGCGGTCGCAGATCTCCCGCAACCGGGCCAGCGCCGCCGGGTAGTCGCCCGCAATCTGTAGCGCCTTGGCCTCTTCATAAAGGTAGCTCTCGTAGGCGTCTTTAAGACCCGGCAGGTCCGGCTTCTCGTTCTCCAGGTGCAGGAAATACTCGTAGGCCCGGTCGAACTGGCCGGAAGCGACCAGGCCGTTCACCTCGTCGAGGATCAATTGCTCGAACAGCTCGATCTTGACGATCGCCCGCCAGAGCAGCTCGTACGTCGTCCCCGGTTCGTCAATCCGCTCGATCACCAGCTTGCCGCTCTTGGGCAGCGAGTCGGGCAGCTTGCGGTTGGGAAACGCCTCGATCGGGCGGACGTTGAGCACCAGGTTGTCGTTGGCCGCGTCGAGCGTGATCCGATCGAAAGGGGGCTGCTCGTAAAGCGGCGCCTGGGCGGCCGCCGGGGCCAGCCAGAGCGCCGCCAGCAGGAGGCACGCCGGCCGGCTCCAGCCGGGCGGCAGCGCGCGGCGCGGCGGAGAGGATTTCTGAATCGGTTGTCTATGCGAGGGCAGCGCCATTTCATCCGCCAGGTGATTCCACTGGAACTGGGGTCTTGCTGATCCGCCGCGCGGCCTCCAGGCGTCAGGGTTTTTCAACCACGTAGAGGCTGCCGTCCTGGCCCACGGCCACGAGCCGTCCGCCCGCCAGCAGGGGGCCCGCCGCCAGCGCCAGGCCGGTCTCCACCTTGCCCCGCTGCTCGCCGCTGGCCGGGTTGACGCGCCAGATCACACCACCCGCCGAGGTGAAGATCCAATCCTCGCCGTCGACGGCCGGCGGGCCGGTCGGAATGCCGTGGGGGAGCCGGTCGGCTCTCACCTTGCCTTCCGGGTCGATGACATGCAGCAGGTTGTCAGCGGTCGCGAGGATCACCAACTGGCCGGCGGCCAGCGGGCCGTAAACGCACTTGGCCCCGAGGGGGCGCGGCGGCTGCGCGGCCAGACCGGGAAGGTCGAAAACCAGCAGCGAATCCGCGGCGTCGACCGCGTAGGCCTTCTCGCCCAGAACCGCGATCGGAGAGACAATCGGATCGGCAATCGCCGCCTCGGCGGCCAGCGCCAAGTGCCTTGCCGGCTGGTCTTTGACCGCCACGCGGTAAACGCCGCCGCGGTCGTTGGCGATCAGGAACTCGGAATCGCCGACCAGGGCCGGCGCCGACCAGCGGTAGGTCTGCCCCGGCCGCAGCGGCGGCTGGAAGGGCTCGGCCATTTTGGCCCCGGTCAGGGGGCTCATCAGGCAGACCTGCCCGCTTGAGCAGGGGGCGAGCACCCCGCCGGCAAACGATGCGGCGGGGCCGCTGAGCGGATCGGTGAGCAGAATCCGCCGGAACCGGGCCGGCCCGCCCGCTCCGTCTCCCGGCTGGAAGACGTGAATGTCGAGAGGGTTGCCGGCCGGGACCATGGCGATCATTCCATTGCCGATCGGCAGGGCCGCGGCAATCGGCATTTTCAGTTCGGCGGTTGCCAAGGCGGCCACCGGCTGATCGATCATCGCGTCGTCGGCGAAGGCCGAGCCGGGCAGTTGAAACACGGCCCCGGTGGACGAGACCGCCGCCAGCAGGCCGCTTTGGCCATCGGCGATCGGCGCCGCGGCCAGCGGCGCCGCCAGGGTCGTCTCCCATCGCGGCGTGCCGCTCTCGACATCGAGCGCCGAGATGATCACGCCGGGCATCCCCTGGCGATGGCGAATGTGCACCACGGCGTCTCCACCGGCCATGGGAGGCTGTGCCGAAACGCTCCCCGAGGCGGCGATCCAACGCGGCTGTAGGCGGCCCCGCAAGGCGCGGATGTCGTACTGCGTGAGCTGGCTGTCGGCCACCCAGAGCCGCCCCCCCTCGATCAGCGAGTAGCGGACCATTTTCGCCGCTCCCTCGTCCGCCGCCACGCCATCGGCGATCTTGGCCATCGGCTCGCCCTTCTCGCTGCCGGTCAGTTCCAGCAGCGTGATCGCGCCGGCGTCGGTGACCGCCAGCAGCCGCGGGCCGTCGGCCAGTGGTTTCGTGTGGACATGCCCCTTGAGCCGCACGCTCTGGACCAGCTTGCCCGGCGATCCTTGGGCCGGCTCAAGGTCGAGAATCTTCAGTATCGAATCATTCACCCCGTCGTTCTCGGCCACGACCAGGTAGCGGCCGACGAGGACGGGCGGAACGACCACCGCGCCCGCATCGTGGCCGAGGTAAATCACCTGCCGGCATGTT
>JAMOAF010001100.1 GCA_023621895.1 Planctomycetota bacterium | reverse complement strand
AGGTCGAGTCGCTTGCTGCGTTCTTACAGCGAGAGACCACCACTTCCATAAATAGTCATGTAATAGTTGTATACGATACTTTAGATGTTATGGCGGACCGCCGGGCAATTGAAGTCGCCATCGCGGATGTCGACGAACGCCCCACCGCTTTTCGCCTCCCTGTCGACCTTGAAATCCTTGACGTGCAGCTTGACGATCAGTTTGCCCAAGGCCTCGAACCACTCCTCCGGCTTGGCGTACTTGACGTGATTGCCGATGTCGAAATAAGCCTTGACCAACGGGCTGTCGAAGGAGGCGACGAAATTGGCGAACAGATTAGGCTTGACCCAGAACTGGTTCCAGACGTTCTCCAGGGCGATCATCACCCCGGTCTTCTCGGCCACGGGAATCAGGGCCTCGACTGCCTTGCGCGAGGCGTCGGTTGCGCGGTTCTGTTCCGCGATGTACTCGGCGTAGGGGGAGTTGTCGCCCTCGACGACGCGGCGGACGTGCGATGTCTTTTCATCCAGCTCGATATCGAACTCCCAGGGCTGGGGGACTTTGACGCTGCGCGTCAAGCGGCAGGGCACGAGTAGCAGGGCAGTGGCCCCGTAGCCTTGCGCGGCCTTCAGCGCGCGATCCACTTTCGCCAGCTCGCCCGTCACGTCCTCGGCCTTCTCGCTGTTGAAATTGGCCCACCCGTAAAGCACCGCGTGAATCTCCATCGAGAGCGACTCGGCCAGTTTGCGCCCCTTGGCAGCCTCTTCGGGCGCGACGTCCCATTTGCCGGTCTCCATGCCGTCGAACCCGGCCGCCTTCCACGCCGAGAGCGTCTTTTCGTCCGGATTGCCGATCAAGGCCTTCTTGAGTTTCGTCTTGTATTCGGCGGCCTGGATTCCGCCGCTGGCAAGCAGTCCGGCAGTTGCGGCCGAGGCTGCCAGGAATTGGCGTCGGTTCAAAGCATGTCTCATGGGTAAGGCTCCATTGCACTGAGTCGGATGATGCAGGGGGCGTGCTATACGCTAAGGTCAACGAGTGTCCCCCAGTATGTCACAGCCGCCGCCGCCAGTCAATTTCCGCCGCATCTGAAAAAGCCCGCCGCCGCCCGCCTGCCGAGCCGATGGCGATCGGCGGCAGAATCCAACGCAGCAGTCGCATCTGCCTTGAATGCTCGTTGGCGGCGCGGGTCGTTACAGAGTCGTTACACGCAACATCACCGCCGCTGGTTAGAATCCAGACGGATGACACGCGGTCCAGCCCCGCACGGCCGGGCCGCGGCTGTGTGCCGCATTGGACGGCGCTTACTGGTCGCGTGCAAGAAGGAGACGACAGATGGGAATTCGCGAACTGCTCAATGTGACGGCGGTAGCGCTGGCCGCCAGCGCCGTGATTCTGGCAGTCGCCTGGCCTAACCTGGCCGACGCCGTCGGCAATGGCAGCAGCCAACTGCGACCGCTGATTCCGGCGCCGGGCGGGAAGACCAGCGCGGCGGGGGAGACGACGCTGGAAGCTCTCGGTTGCCGCTTCACGCTCGCCGCCGACAAGGCCGAACATCACTCGGACGGATCGCCGGTCCTAGCGCTTCGAGCCACGAATCTGACCGATCGGCCCGTCGAGGCGCGGCTCCGCCTGCAAATCCTGGCAAGCAGGCGCCCTTCTCCCATGGCGCGGATACTGCCGCTGCCCGAAACCGTTTGGAGCCAAGATTGCACTGTCTTTCTTCAACCGAGCGAAATGAAGTCGCTCAAGATCGTCGCCAACGCGCAAGTAGCCGCCGATACGGTCGTGACGTATGCCATGTCGGCCGGCGAGTTGGCGGCACGCGGCAGCCAATAGCTGCCGGAGGTCAGCGGTCAGGTTGCAGGTCACAAACTATCAGACACTCCCCGCTCCAATCCGAGCTGGCCCCCCCAGGCCCTGTAGCCGGTGGCCTGTAACCTGGCAGGTGGCAACTCCCCACCGCAAGGATTCGAACCATGAAGATACCCTGTCTTAGCCAGGTCGCGGGCATCGTGCTCGGCTGCGCCGCGTCGGCCATCGTGCTTGGCGTGTTGGCGCCGGGGCGAAACCGGCCGGCGGATGCGGATTGGCGGATCATCGCCGAATGCGAGGGAGCGCTCGAAGACCTCGTGATCCATTACACGCCGGAGGCGTCTGGCGCCGTGATGCCCGTCTACCGCGACTTTCTCCGTGGATTGGCCGCCGACGTGACTGTGCACGTCGTCTGCTCCCGCGAGGAAGACTTCGAGCAATTCGAGGCGGCCGCCGGCCGCGCGGCGTGCCGCTTGTCGCCGGTGATCGTCGGGCATCCGGTGACCTGCTGGTCGCGCGACCGCTGGCTTGCCCTCGAGCGCAAGGAGAGGACGCCGGAATGTCTGCTCGTCGCGCCGTGGGCGGAGATGGGGGCCGACTCCTGGGCGCCCCGAGCTGGCGACCAACAGGTTGCTGAAGACTTGGCCGCCGCGCATCGCGAAAGCATTCTGGCGGTCCGCAGCCGGTTCCACTTCGACGGCGGCGACTTCGTGGCCGACGCGGAATCCGTTTTTGTCGCGCCCGCGGTGCTGCGACGCAACCTGCATCGCACCGTGTCCACGCCCGCCGAGTTGCGGCAGTGTCTTCAAAGGGTCCTTGCCCGCCGAGTTGTCCTGCTCGAAGAGGCCCCCGACCACCACGCCGGTATGTTCATGATGCCGGCCGGGAACCGGACAGTGCTTGTCGCCGATCCGGCCGAAGGTAAACAGCTTTGGGGCCAACTGGACGGTATTCAGCGAAGCGGGATCGGCCTGCCGGGTGGTCCCGATTTCAGCAGCGAGACGATCCGCCTGTTCGACTCGGTCGCCCAGCGCTGCCGCGAAGTGGGCTACCGAGTGGTTCGCATTCCCGCAGTGGCAGCCGCCGACGGCCGAACGTACCTGACCTACGTGAACGTGATTCTCGATCATCGCGGGCGACAACCGACAGTCTACTTGCCCTCTTACGCCGGCGCCGGTCCGCTCAATCAGCGGGCGGCGGAAATCTGGGCGGGCCTCGGCTACCGTGTGCGGCGCGTGGATTGCACGACCTGCTTCCGCCATTTCGGCACGCTCCGCTGCCTGGTCAACGTGCTTAGCCGGAGCAAGAGAAACCGGTGAGGTCCGCGCGGCCCAAACGCAGCCGAAACTGGTCACCGGGAGGCGGTATATGCGATCTCGGCCTGGAGCCAGTCGCCGATCTCCGCCACACCGGCGCCGCTCTTTGCTGAAAGCTCGAAAATGCGGGCAGCCGGCGCCAATCGCCTCATGTCCGCCACCACGCGGTCCACGCTGAAATCAAAATGCGGGAGCAGATCGATCTTGGTAATCGCCAATGCGTGCGAACCGCGGAAAATGGCCGGGTACTTGGCGATCTTGTCGTCGCCTTCGGGCACGCTCAACAAAACGATCCTGCGATGTTCGCCCAGGTCGAATCCCGCCGTGCAGACAAGGTTTCCCACATTCTCGATCAGCAGGAGGTCGAGCTGCCCGAGGTCGAAGTTGCTGGCCGCCGCATTGACCATTTGGGCGTCCAAATGGCAAGCGCCGTCGGTGTTGATCTGGACGACGGGGACGCCCAGGGCATCGATCCTTTGGGCATCGATTGAGCCGGCGATGTCGCCTTCGATCACCGCCGGCGCGAGCGAGTCGCCGAACCGCCCGATCAGCGCTTCCAGGAGCGTCGTCTTCCCGCAGCCGGGTGAACCGACGATGTTGACGCCGAAGACGCCCGAAGCGCTGAACCGGCGGCGGTTTTCCTCGGCGAGTTGATCGTTGGCTTTGAGGATTTTTTGCGCAGCGACGATTTTCATGAACAAACCCGTCTGGTCCAAAATGGGGCGCAGCCTGGACAAGGGTGCGGCCCGGGATCGCGTTTTCCACATACAGCTCGGTCTCGGCCAGCAGACGCGCCCCGAGGCCGAAACTGCGCGTCTCGGCCAGCCGCGCGGCTACCGATCGAATTCGTCGACGTCGATCGTCTCCAGGAGCATTTCACGGCCGCCGTCAATCGTGATGTCGCCGGACTGACATGCCGGACAGCCGAGCGAGAGTTCCTCAATTTCCGTCCGGGCGCCGCAAGCGGCGCAGAGGCATACCGCCTTCGGCTCGTCGATCTCCAACTCGGCGCCGGCCAGCCGCGTACCCGGTGTGAGCAGTTCGAAGGCAAAGCGGACCGCGTCGGCGTTGACTCCGGAAAGCCGGCCGATGGAGAGCTTCAAGCGGGCAACCTGGCCCCGCGCACCGGCACGCTCGACCTCCGCCTCGACTTGCCCGATCAGCGCCTCGACAATCGATAGTTCATGCATCAGGGGAATACGCCGCGATCACTGTCCCGGATGGCCGGCGAGTTTGCTCGACGACTTGGTTCGTCGCGGCGTTCCAAGCGCAGAGCACGCCCACGCGGCAATCTGGGTGATTTCAGTCCGTGGCGGCCAATTGGATTCGGGCGCTTTCCAACCGCTGGGCGAGCAACTTGGCGATTCGCAGTGTCAATTGATAGCCGACCATTGGGTCCCGCTCGCATATCTGCCGGACTTTCTCCGCGTTGAGGCAAATCAGGTGCGTGTCCTTGGTGGTCGTCCCAATCGCCGTCGCCTTGTAAGGTTCGATCAAAGCCGACCAGCAGAGCAGTTCACCACCGACCAACGTGTCGACGGTCCGCTCCTCGCCATTGCCGAGGAGATACCGGATTTCCACTTCACCCTGGGTAATCACGTGGAGCGTCGAGGCCGGATCGCCCTCGCGAAACATCAGCGTGTGGGCCGGCACGTCCTTCTCTTCCGCGATCATCGCCAGACTCTTCAGGCTTTCTTCGCTGATGTTGGCGAAGTAGTGGTAGCGTCGCAGGGCTTCGGGAGAGATCATTGGAGGGCTCCTTCAGGGACAAGTCCTTGTGGGAGTCGGCGACGCGGAACCGCGAAGCCGCAACCGGCAACGTGCCGGCTCAATCGGCCCGACTCCCGGTTTCCAGTAGCTTCAGCACCTCTTCGACCGCCGCCGGGATGGCAGCCGCAACCTCGGGGGTGCATTCATCGGCAAATGTCAGTATATCCTGCGCCTCGATGCCGACAAGCAGGATCTCGTGGTTGGGAGGGAGGTCCAAACCGGCCTGGCGGCCCAGTTCGAGGGCCGTCGGCAAATTCATGTCGTGGGCCGAGGCGCTCCGCTGGGTCGGAATTGCACTGGGCGTCAGATGGTGGATCGTGCCGGGGGCCGCGCCGGTAGAGATCGCGTCGATGACGATCGCCCGATCGTAACCAACGAGCCGTTCCATCAGGCGCAAGCCGCCCCAATAGTCCTCGCTGACCTCCACGTCCTCGCGGTCGGCCAGCACCTTGGCCAGTTCAGCGGCAACGCGCAGCCCGATGCTGTCGTCGGAAACAATCCAGTTGCCCAGGCCGAGGACGAGGGTCTTCATAAAGGGTTCAGGGTTCAGGGTTCAGGGTTCAGTCTTTTTACCTCGTTCCCAAGCTCCAGCTTGGGAACGCACAGCGGAAGGTTCCCAAGCTGGAGCTTGGGAACCAGTGGGGGGCTGGGGCTTGGGAACGGGTGGGGGGACAAAAAAGGCCGGGCGACTGTTCCGGGTCGCCCGGCCGTGCATTCCTTCGCCCAGCGATCAGTCCACAAACTGGGAAAGCGTTTGGATGATCTCGCCTTGCGGATTGCGGAGATTCAGTTCGAGGGGCATCTGGCCGGGCAGGCTATGCGCGGCACAGCCAAAGCACGGGTCATATGCCCTGAACGCCATCTCCACCATGTTCAGCAGGCCTTGGGATACATTGCCTTTCTTGATCAAGCCACTAGCGGCTTTCTTGACCGACATGCAGATTGGAGCGTTGTTGTTCGTCGTGCCCACGATGAGGTTGACCTTGGTGAGGATCCCCCGCTCGTCGGTCACGAAATGGTGGGTGAGGTTGCCGCGGGGGGCCTCGACGCAGCCGATGCCCTCCTCGGGCGTCTCGGTCGGGATCGTCCGATACTCGCTGCTGGTGATCTCCGGATCGGTGGCCAATTCGACCCAGCGTTCGGTGGCAAACAAGACCTCGACGAGCCGAGCCCAGTGGGTCGCCAGCGTGTGGTGCACCGGCTTGCCGCCAAGCGTCTCATAAAGCCGTTCGTACTCCTTCTGGGCCAACGGAGTGGCCATGCCGTCGGCGGCGTTCAGGCGCGAAAGCGGCGTCGACTTGTACACGCCCGAGTCCTTTCCGTCGACCAGCCCCTTCCACCCGATGCCCTTCAAATACGGGAATTTCAGGTAGGACCAGGGCTCAACGCGTTCGGCAATGTGCTTGCAGTAGTCCTTGGGGTCGTACTTGGCGAATTCCTTTCCGTCGGGGCCGACGATACGGGTCTTGCCGGCGTAGAAGTTGAGGCGGTTGTTGGCGTCGACGGTGCCCATGTTGTACGTCTGGTGCGTGTAGACGCCGCCGGTGATCAGGCTCACGTAGTCGGTGTTCTTCAGAACGATGTCTTCGAAAACCTTCAGTGAGAACTTGGCGAACTCGATCGCATCGCGGCCGAGGGCCTCGATCTCCTTCCGCTGCTCCTCGTTGATCCCGCGGCTGACGCCGCCGGGCAGACCCCAGTTGGGGTGAATCGGCCGGCCGCCGATCAATTTGATCAGGTGGTGGCCGTCGCGGCGCATCTTGAGCACCTTGCCCGCGATGTCCATGCCGACCTTCTTGATCACGCCGAGAATGTTGCGCTCCGCGGGGGGCGCATCCGGTCCGACGACGAAGTCGGGGCCGCCGAGGGCGTAGAAATGGGTCGTGTGGTCCGTGGCGAAGAAGATGCTGTAGAACATCTCCCGGAGCTTCTTGGCCGCCGGCGGCGGGTCGACCTTCCAGAGCGCGTCGAGGGCCTTCGTGGCGGCCATGTGATGGGCCTCCGGGCAGACGCCGCAGATGCGGTTGGTCAGGTTGGGCATGTCCTCGGCCGGGCGGCCGACGCAGAACTGCTCGAACCCGCGCAACTCGGGAATTTGCAGGTAACAATTGGCCACGTCGCCCTCTTCGTTCAAGAAGATGTCGATCTTGCCGTGGCCTTCAAGCCGTGTAATCGGATCGATGGAGATTCTTTTCATCGTCATCATGTCCTTCCTACGATGCGTCTGCCGCCACCTTCGCGCCGCCGTCTTTGCCCTTCAGCTTGCTGCGCCGCAACAGGCTATGCGCCAGGCTGAACCGATAGAAGCTGCCCGCCGGATCGGGAATCCCGTCCTTGATGATCGCATCGATCTCCTTGGGGTCTTGCGAATCGATCACCGAGGCGACGGCGCTGAACAGCCGCGCGCCGTAGTCTTCCACTCCGTTGTTCGGCCCATAGCACCCGATGCACGGCGAGTTGACCTGCGGGCAGAGCGCCCCGCAACCGGCCCGCGTGGCGATCCCGCAGCAGAGGATCCCCTGCTCGAGCAGGCACTTGTCCGGGTCCGGCTTGATTTGCCAGGTGCGGTAAAACTTCTTGATCTTCTTCTCCTCGCGGGTCCGGGGGCAATCGTCGCAGACGGTCGTGTCCGAGCCGATGATCGAGCCCGGCTCGGGCAGTTTCTGCTCGAGGATCGCCACGATTGCGTCCCAGATGCGGTCGGCCTCCGGCGGGCAGCCGGGCAGGTAGTAGTCCACCGGGACCGTCTGGTCGAGCGTCTTCAGCGTGTCGTAGTAGAGGGGCAGGTGGAGCTTGCCTTCCGGAACCTCCGTCACCGTCCGCGGGACCGTGCCCTGGGGATTGTCGAGCGACGGGCTGTCGTGGTAAACGGTCTTGAAGCACGACTCCTTGCTGTCGAGGTTGCTCAAGCCGGGGATGCACCCCTCGTGGGCGCAGGAGCCGAAGGCCACGAGAACCTTGGATTTCTGCCGCATCAGCCGCGCCATGTATTCCTGCTCGCTGGTGCGGATGCCGCCGTTGAACAGGCAGACGTCGATCTCGCCGTCGGCCATTTTTTCCACGTCGCGGACCTTGCCGTCGGTGGCGCACGGCCAGAAGACAATGTCGAAATTCTCGGCCACGTCGAGAATCTTCGTGTCGATTCCGAGCACCGCGATCTCGCAGCCGCCGCAGGAGGCGGCCCAGTACAACGCGAGCTTGCCTTTTGCTTTGCCTTCGCTCATCAGTTCACCTCCATCGCCTCTTGGTGCTCTTTGACAATGTCTTCCAGGGCCTTGAGCCGCTGGCCGTTTTCTTCCCAGTTGTCGGGCCACTCGAGCGGGCCGAGCTTCTTGACGTCGGCCACGAACTCGGTAACGGCCTGGGCCAACTGCTCGCCCTCGGCGGCGGAGCGCCAAACGAGGCGCACGCGATCCTCCTCGACCCCCACGGCGCGGAGCATGTGCTTGAGCATGTAGTAGCGCCGCATCGCCTTGTAGTTCTGATCGATGTAATGGCATTCGCCGGGGTGGCAGCCGGCGAGCATCACGCCGTCCGCGCCCAGCGAAAGCGCCTTGAGCACGAAGGCCGGGTCCATCCGCCCGCTGCACATCACGCGGATGATGCGGACGTTGGGTGGATACTTGATCCGCGCCGAGCCCGCCAGGTCGGCGGCACGGTAGGAACACCAGTTGCACATGAAACCGACGATCTTCGGTTCGAAATTATCACTCATTCTCAGGACCTTTCTGACTGCGTTCAACCCGGTTTCAGGAAACAGCCGGCTCCGGCTGGGGCGCCGGCGCGGCGCCGCGGCTGCCGTTTCCTCCCGACGGTTTGGCATCCCAGAGGGAGCCCTCGATCTGCGCGAAGATCTGCTGGTTGTTGAAGTGCGCGCCGGTGATCACGCCGGCGGGGCAGGCGGCGACGCAGGTGCCGCAGCCCTTGCACATCGAGCTGATCACGCGGCTGACCCCTTTCTCCTCGTCGTATTCGATCGCGTTATAGGGGCACATGTTGTTGCAGATCCGGCAGCCGGAGCAGGCCTCCTCGTTGATCGTGGCGACGATCGGCTCGATCATCACCTTGCCCTTGGTGATCATCCCCATCACCCGGGCGGCCGCCGCGGCGCCTTGAGCGACGGAGGCCGGAATATCCTTGGCGCCCTGGCAGACGCCGGCGACGAACACCCCATCGGTCATCGTGGCCACCGGGTCGAGCTTCGGATGGCGCTCGGTGTACCAGCCGGCCATGCTGCACGAAATGCCGCATTTCAAACCGAGCTCCTTGGCGTCGGCCTGGGGCTCGATCGCCCCCATCAGCACAACCATGTCGACCGGGATCCGCCGCTGCTTGCCGAGCAGCGTGTCTTCCACCTGGACAATCAACTTGCCTTGCTCTTCCGGGCGGCGCGCCGCGTCGGTCACTTCGGCGACCTTGCCGCGGACGAAGTGCATGCCCTCCTCCAGGAGCCGCTGGTAGAACTCTTCGTACCCCTTCTGGTTCGTCCGCATGTCGATGTAGAACGAGTAGACGTCGGCCTTGGTCTTTTCAAGGACCAGGTGGCCGAATTTCAAGGCCGCCATGCAGCAGACCGCCGAGCAGTGCTCATTGTGGTTCACGTCGCGGCTGCCGACGCAGTGGATGATCGCCACCGACTTCGGCTCGGTCTTGCCGTCGCGGAGGACGATCTTGCCGCCGGTCGGCCCGGCCGCGTTGCAGAGCCGCTCGAATTCCATGTTCGTGTAGACGTTGGCCAGGCGGCCGAAGCCGTACTGGGGAACCTTCTTGCAGTCGAAGAGCTTCCAGCCGGTGGCCAAGATGATGTTGCCGACCTCGATCTCGACGATCTCGTCCTGCTGCTCGTAGTCGACCGCGTTGGTCGGGCAGACCTTGGAGCAGACTTTGCACTTGCCGCGCTGGAAGTACGTGCAATTCTCGGTGTCGATCACCGGCGTTCGCGGCACGGCCTGCGGGAAAGGCGTGTAGATCGCCTTGCGGTAGCCGAGGCCGGCTTCGAAATCGTCGTCGACAATCTTGCGCGGGCACTTCTCCATGCAGATCCCGCAGCCCGTGCAGTCCTTCTCGACCACGTAGCGGGCCTTCTTGCGGATTTTGACCTTGAAC
>JAMOAF010000755.1 GCA_023621895.1 Planctomycetota bacterium | reverse complement strand
AAGATCAACGCGATCGCCAAGAAGCACAATCTGCTGGTCGTGGAGGATGCCTGCCAGGCCTGGCTGGCGGAATGGAGGGGCAAGAAATGCGGCACGCTTGGCAATCTGGGCTGCTTCAGTTTCCAGAACTCCAAGCACCTCACCTGCGGCGAGGGAGGCGCCGTCGTGGGCAACGACGAGGCGGTGATGAACCGGGCTTTCTCCTACCACGACTTCGGCCGGCCGTACAACGAGCCTAAGCCTTCCGCGCCCGGCATCGTCCGGCTGGGCACCAAGTGCAGGATGACCGAGTTTCAGGCCGCGATCCTGCTGGCCCAGATGAAGCGGCTGGAGGAACAGTCGAACCGGCGCTGGGAGAACGCCAAGTACCTGACGGACAAAATCCGGGACATCCCCGGCATTGCAGTCCACAAGCTGTACGACGGGGTCACGCAGGCGGCCTACCACCTGTATCCGTTCCGGTACCACAAGGAGAAGTTCGGCGGTGTTCCTCGGACGAAATTCCTTGCCGCGCTGAACTCGGAAGGAATCCCCTGCTCCGGGGGATACAGCCCCTTGAATCGGCAGCCGTTCTTCGAGAACACGCTGAATTCCCAGAATTTCCAGCGAATGTACTCCCGCGAGCAACTCGATCGCTGCCGCCAGCAGAACCAGTGCCCGGACAACGACACCCTCTGCACGCAGGCGGTTGGCCTGCCGCAAAACGTTCTGCTTGGAACCAAGGAAGACATGGATGACATTGCCAATGCCATCCTGAAAATCTACGAGAACCGGGCTGAGCTGGCTTAGCCCGAAGCCCTACCTGAACTAGAGGCGAACTTCTGCTTCCACCGCTCCTGGAGGCATTTCGCGAGTTGCTCGTGGAAGGCGGCGGGCATCTCGTAGGGTTCGCCGTCTTTGTACAAGGTGATCGTCTTGCGGATGTTGTCGACCACGATTTGGCAAGGATTGCACCCTTCCAGGTGCTTCTTGAACTCGTCGCAGATCGGCAGGTCCACGTTTCCGTCGACGTACTCGTTCAGAGCCGCCATCAGTTCTTCGCAGTTCATGTCCGGGCCCTTCCGCGATTGGATTGACTCAAACCGAGGCGGAGGCTGCCACCAATAATTGCTTTCTTCGTCGCGGTTCTTGATCACTTGATGCGTGAACCGCCGGCCGGGTTACAAGCGATCGGCAGAAGACTTAAAGAATGCCGCCCGTGGGGGGGCTAAATACAACGTAATGGGCGTGCCACCGCACCGCCCCCCCCATCGAGCCGAGAGCAAGGTTGCTCGCCCCGAGCGCTCAGCGGCGGCCTGCCCCCGCTGCCTGCAACCGCGGTTCGCCGTCGGCATCGTCACTGTTGCGGCTGCGCTCGCGCTGCCGGAGTAATTGGAGTTCCTCGGCGATCACGTTGAACTCTTCAGCGAAACCGTACCAGAAATCTTCCTTCCGGAAGCCGATCGGGGCGACCGGTTCCGCCTCGGCCAGCGCCCGCATCGCCCGGCGGAGACGGAGCAGCGGGCCGGCAAACCGGTTGCTGATCCGGATGATGTCGGCCACCGCCAGCGGCATCACCAGCAGCGAGGCGACCAGCGCCGGCCCGAAGAAGAACCACATGTCGGCCAGGTGCGACGAGAGCGGCCGCACCGGGCCGGTCAGGGTTCTCCAGCAGAGCAGCAGGAGCGCAATGCTCAGCGTGCAGGCCACCCAGTAGATGATCGTTCGAGCAACCAGGACGCCCTGCACTTCAGGATCGACAAAAAGCTGCTTTCGGGTCGGCAATTCAAGCGGACGGCGAAACATGGCACGTGCTCTCCAGGTCGGACGGGGCAACTTCCAGGCGCCGGCGATCGGCTGGACCAGGTCACACGACAGAGGCCGGAGCCTCCACGCGAATCTCGTTCGCCGCGGGCCGGGAACTGGCGGTTGCGGGGCTCTTCTTAGAAATAGCTTTCTCCGCCGCCGCGGTGCCCCGCCAACCAGGCCGGCCCAAGACGAAATGCCGCCGGATTGTGCCGGTCGGGTTGAGCAGGCAGGATTCTGCGGTTTTTGCGGGCAGGCGAATCATGCACGGTGTTCCACGATCACTTCGCTCGACTCCCGAACAATCGATGAGATGAACAGTCCGGGCGCGGCCAGCGCGGAGGGGGTGAACGGCTGTCCCGCGGGAGTCACGATTGTTGCCAGAAACGCGCCGGGCATCTAGATTATTCTTTTAGAGACTACATGCCGAGTCCGAGTGATCTTGGCGGACCTGGGGCGATCCGGAAGAGAAGATGCCCATCTTGCCTGCGAGAATTGTTCGATTGGCGGTCGTTGCCGGGTTGTTCTTGAGCGGAGTCGCAGCAGCGCCGGCCGTCGCCCAGACTTACCGGCACGCGGGGACCGAATTCGAGGCCGTTCGCCGCGTGGTGTTGCCGGAGGACAAGAGCCCCGCGATCGCCGTGACCGAGTTCCACCACCACGGCCAGATCGACCGGCACGGCATGAACGTGCTGGCGGTGACCGCCGACCGCCGGCCGCTGCCGACGCGCGTGCTCCAGTTGGGCCCCGGCGATTTCTGCCGCGTGGCCTTCGAAACCGACCCCCGCCAGCGAGAGTACTTCGTGTTCTATGGCGGGAAGCCTCCCAAACCGGACGATGTCCCCAAGTGGACGCGGACCGAGGGGCTGCTGCTGGAAACGCGGCAGTACCGCCAATGCAACCTGAACAGCTTCGAATCGGTCAAGCAGGCGTTTGAGAGTTCCGAGCGGATCGGCAGCGGCTACGTCGACGCGGTCCAGCACTCCGGCAATCCGTTCCTGTTGGGAAACGCGCCGTTTCTGAGCCGCTACTCGGGCACCTTCGAGCTCGCCGCGCAGGGCCGCTATGGTTTCTTTACTTCGAGTGAAGATTGCAGCTTCCTGCTGATCGACGGCGAGCTGGTTGTCGCGGCGCCAGGCCGCCACGGGCCCGAGCGCCGCGCCCTTCCCGGCAACCGCAAGGAGGTCGAGCTCACTGCCGGGCAGCACACGTTCGAGTACTACCACGCCGCCAGCGGCCCATCCGCGACGATGGTGGCGGCATGGGAAACCAACCCCAGCAGTGGCAAACCGGCGCCGGGGCCGATGCCGCCCGCGGTTTTTCGGGCGGACGCCATCGCCCAACTGCCGGCCCAGCCGGCCGAGACCCGCCAGGAAAAACTGGTCCCTAATTTTGCCTACACGATCAGGGGCAGCGTGCCGCTGCCCGACAATCCGCAGCACCTCGTCGGCGTGCAGTTTCAAAATGTCTCGTCGCCCGCCCTTTTGACAAAATCGAAAATCCTCTGGGAGTTCGGCGACGGCCAGACGAGCGAGTTGCCCAACCCCCCGCATGTCTATCTTCGTCCCGGGCTGTACTCGGTGAAGCTGTCGATCCAGCGAGGGGTGAAACGCGTTGACATGGCGCACCAGCTGCAAATCGACGAGCCGAACCTGGAGCGGCCGAAGGAAGTCGACGATCTGGACAAGTACCTGCCGATCGTGGAGGCCTATGCGCCCGAAAAACTCGACGCCGCGTCGCTCCGCCAGTTGGTCCTGGCTTTGCTGTGGAAAGCCGAGCTGATCGCCGAGCCAAGAGCCGGAGACAAGCCGCCGGCGGATGCCCAACCGGCGGCGGAGACGCCCGAGGCCCTGGCCGCGCGAACCACGCAGAGCCGCGGCTACGTGGCCCGCGCGGTGGATGCCGGCAAGGCGGCGCTGTTGGGCGAATCGGCCGCCACGGGCGACGAAGAGCTGTTCAAGCTCGCCCAGATTGTGGGGCCGGCCGCTCGGGATCAACTCGGCGATTCGCTGCTGGCCGGGCAGATCTGGTCCGCCGCGTCGCGCAAGATTGCCCGGCCCGAGTATCGCGCCGAGTGCCAATTGCACGCGGCCGACATCGCGCTGAACGACCTCATCAACCCGCAAGGGGCCAGGCCGTTGCTGGAGTCGGCCACCGGCGCTCTCGGCCAGGCACAGACCGGCGAGTTGATCTCGCGCGTCAAGCGGGTCTGGGGCGACTACCATGCGGCCACCGGCGACGGCGCCCAAGCCCGCCAGGCCTACATGGAAGCGGAAGGGGTGCTGGCCTCGCCGCGGACCCACGTCGAACAAATTGCGTGGCAGGGCGCCTATTGCCGTTCGACGGAGCAATTCCTGATCCAGGGCGACTACCCTCGGGCGGCCGAACAGCTTCGCGCCTGGCAGGACGAGTTCCCCACGGAGAAGACCCGCGGCTACCTGCACCTGCTGTTTGCCCGCTATTGGGCCGGCCGAAAGAACCACGCCGCGGCCGTCGCGCAAAGCGACCAGCTCCTGGCCGTCAACCCGGCTTCGGCTTACGCCGATCAGCTCCTCTTGCTGGCGGCCGAGTCCGAAGAGAAACTCGGCCGCCGCGACCGCGCGCTGGCCACGCTCCACGCCTTGGTGCGCGACTACCCGGGCAGCCCGCTCGTCGCGGAGGCCAAGAAGGCAATTGCCCGAATGGAGTCTTCGCGGTAGGAGACTCGGCAGACAACAGACCTGGCAGCGGCGAACCCACAACGATGAAAACGATCACGACCCTCCTCGTCCTTCTGGCGGCCGGCCTTCCCTTAACGCAAAGGGCGCTTGCCGGCGCGTCGGCGCCCGCCTTCCAGGCCGCGCGCCCGGTCTGGCCGGAAGGGAAAGAAACCGAACGCAACGTGCTTGTCGAGTTCCGCGCTGAATTCGACAAACCCGCGGCCGGGCCGGTCGCGCTCCGCGTCGCGGCCTCCTCGCTCTACCGGTTCTTCGTCAACGGCCGGTTTGCCGGGCATGGACCGGCCAGAGCGGGGCACGGGTTTTACCGCGTCGATGAATGGGAAATCACCCCGCAGCTCCAGGCCGGCCGCAACCACGTCGTGATTGAAGTCGCCGGCTACAACGCCAACAGCTTCTACCTGCTCGACCAGCCGTCGTTTCTCCAGGCCGAGATCATCGCCGCCGGAAAAATCATCGCGGCCACCGGCGCGGAGGGCTTCAACGCTCGTATTCGCCGCGACCGCGTGCAGAAAGTGCAGCGATACAGTTTCCAGCGCCCGTTCTCCGAGGTATGGCGGTTGCCAGGTCCACCGGCCGAGGCAGCCCGCTGCGTGGCTGTCGCGGCCAAGCCGCTCGCGCCGCGCCGCGTGCCGTATCCGACCTTCGACGTGCGGCGCCCCGTGGCGCACACTGCCGGGGGCGAGGTCGCAAAAGGCGATCTGCCGCAAAAGGTCTGGAAGGACCGTTCGCTGACCGGCATCGGGCCTCAACTGGCGGGTTTTCCCGAGGCGGAGCTGGCCACGATTCCGTCCATCGAGTTGCAGGCGGTGAAGAACGCCTCGTCGCGGCCGGCCGCGGCCGCGATGCCGTTCCCGCTCAAGGCCAACTCGTATCGCACGCTCGATTTCGGCGTGAACTTGAGCGGCTTCATCGGCGCGAAGATCACCGCCCACGAGAAGACGCGGCTGTTTGCGACATTCGACGAAATCCTCACCGAAGGCGACGTGGACTTCAAGCGCCTCTCCTGCGTGAACGTCGTTCTCTACGAGCTGGAGCCGGGCGCCTATGCCGTCGAGTCGTTCGAGCCATACACGCTCCGCTACCTGAAGCTCATCGTCCTCGAAGGCGACTGCGATGTGAGCGATTGCTACCTCCGCGAGTTGGTGAATCCCGACGCGGCCCGGGCCACTTTTGCCGCCAGCGACCAGCGGTTCAACCGCATCTTCGAGGCGGCGCGGGAAACCTTCCGGCAGAACGCCACGGATGTTTTCATGGACTGCCCGTCGCGCGAGCGCGCCGGCTGGCTCTGCGACAGCTTCTTCACCGCGCGCGTCGCCGCCGACTTGTGCGGCGACACCTCGGTGGAAAAGAACTTCCTGGAAAACTTCCAGCGCCCCGAGAAGTTCGAGCATCTGCCCGACGGCATGATCCCGATGTGCTATCCGAGCGACCACTACAACGGCCAGTTCATCCCCAACTGGGCGATGTGGTTCGTTCTGGAGCTTGAAGAATACGCGGCCCGCAGCGGCGACCGCCAATTAGTCGATGCGCTTCGTCCACGTGTACTCAAACTGCTCGACTTCTTCAAGCAGTTCGAGAATTCCGACGGCCTCTTGGAGAAGCTGCCGAGCTGGGTCTTCGTCGAATGGTCCAAGGCGAACTCGTTCGTGCAGGACGTGAACTATCCGTCGAACATGCTCTACTCCGGCGTGCTCGACGCCGCCGGCCGGCTCTATCGCCTGCCGGAGCTCGAAGCGAAGGCCGAGGGCGTCCGCCAGGCCGTTCGGCGGCAATCGTTCGACGGGGAGTTCTTCGTGGACAATGCCGTCCGCAAGGATGGCAAACTCCAGGTGACCGCCAACCGCACGGAAGTCTGCCAGTATTTTGCGTTCTTCTTCGACGCCGCCACGCCCGAGTCGCACGCCCGGCTTTGGAAAACGCTGGTCACCGATTTCGGCCCGCAGCGGAAGCGGACGAATGCTTTTCCGGAGGTCCATCCGGCGAACGCTTTCATCGGCAACCAGCTCCGTTTCGAGCTGCTCTCGCGCGATGGGCGCAACCAGCAGATTCTCGACGAGGCGATCGGCTACTGGCTCTACATGGCCGAGCGAACGGGCACGCTCTGGGAATTCGACGCGCCGCACGCGAGCTGCAACCACGGCTTCGCCTCGCACGCCGCCCGCGTGCTGATCCGCGACGTGCTCGGCCTTTGGCGCGTCGACACGATCGGCAAATCGCTCGAGCTCCGTTTCGCCAGGCTCGAGCTGGACTGGTGCAAAGGCTCAATCCCGACGCCGGACGGCCCAATCGCGGTCCAGTGGAAGAAGGCCGGCGACCAATTCGCCTACCGCCTCGACGCGCCTTCGGGCTACCGTGTCGCAGTCCAGAATCACACGGGAAAAACGCTCGTGCCGCTTGGCTCGGCCTCGGCGCCATGAACGGGCGGCCGCGGAAGTCGTTGCCATCGCCGGGCGCGCGTGAAGGCCGGCCCTGCCCAGGCACGCGGCGCATCGGCTTGACTCGCGCGGCGCGCCAACTTAGACTCGCGGGAGCGCCGGTTGGCTGACGCTCAAACGCCGGCCGTGCCTCAAACCAGCGTCGCCGCGCGAGCCGCGGACTTGCGCTGGGCTCCCTCAACCCCGACCGAGGAGAATCCATCATGCGTTCCATCCATCGCCTCCGTCGCCGCGAAATGCTCGGCATATCGGCCGCCGCCGGGCTCTCCGCCTTGGCCTTGCCGGCAATTGCACAAGACAAGTCGCCAAACGAGAAACTCTCGATTGCCGGGATCGGCGTGGGAGGCCAGGGCGGCTGGGACATCGGCAACTGCGCCAGCGAGGACATCGTGGCCCTCTGCGACGTCGACGACCGGCGGTGCGAGGCGACGGTGCAGAAGTTTCCCAAGGCCAAGAAGTATCGCGACTTCCGCAAGATGCTCGAGGAAATGGACGGCCAAATCGACGCCGTGGTGGTGGGCACGCCCGACCATGTCCACGCGCCGGCCTCCGCGATGGCGATGCGGATGGGCAAGCACTGCTACTGCGAGAAGCCGCTGACGCACACGGTCCGCGAAGCCCGCGTCCTGGCCCAGATCGCCAACGAAAAGAAGCTCGCCACGCAGATGGGCACGCAGATTCATGCCGGCGCGAATTACCGCCGCGCCGTCGAGCTTGTCCGTGCGGGCGCCATCGGGCCGATCCGGGAAGTCCACGTGTGGCTGGGAGCGAATTTCGACGGGCCGCCTAAACCGGTCAATGCCACGCAGCCGGACGCTCCCAAGGAGACGATGCCGGTGCCCGACACGCTCGACTGGGACCTCTGGCTCGGGCCCGCCCCGTTCCGGCCGTATCATGAGAAGTATGTGCCGTTTCACTGGCGTTACTGGTGGGCGTTCGGCAACGGCTCATTGGGTGATTTCTTCTGCCACTACTGCGACCTGGCTTTCTGGGCGCTGGAATTGCGGCATCCGCTTTCGGTCGAGGCCGAAGGGCCGGTCCACCCGGAAAGCACCGCGCTCTGGACGATCGCGCGCCAGGAGTACCCGGCTCGCGCGAACCTGCCGCCGGTGACACTCACCTGGTATCATGGCGGCGCGCACCCGGCCTGGGTCAAGGAAAAGGGCATTCCCAACTATGGAAGCGCGGTGCTGTTCGTCGGGGCCGAAGGGATGCTGATCTCCGACTACGGCAAGCATCAGCTTCTGCCCGAGGCCAAATTCAAGGACTACCAGCGGCCGCCGGCGTCGATTGCCGACTCGATCGGCCATCACGCGGAATGGATCCAGGCGTGCAAGACCGGCGGTCCGACCACCTGCAACTTCGATTACGCCGGCGCGCTGACCGAGGCCGCCCTGCTCTGCAACGTGGCCCTGCGGACCGGCAAGAAGCTCCAGTGGGATGCGGCGAACCTCAAGGCCGTCAACTGCCCCGAGGCCGACCGCTTGATCCACAAGGCCTACCGCCAGGGCTGGACCCTTTGATCCCCACCCCTCGGCAAGCTGTTTGTGAAGTCTATAAAAATAATCAAGCGGAGTAACGCATCAAATGTCCAACCCCAAACCGTTCCTGTTGCTCCTGGCAATTGCCGCCATGCTCGCGCCTTGCGCCGCTCGGGCGGTCGAAATCATCGGCCACCGCGGCGCATCGCACGATGCCCCTGAAAACACCCTCGCCGCGTTCCGCCTGGCTTGGGAGCAGGGGGCCGACGCGGCCGAGGTCGACATCTGGCTCAGCAAAGACCAGCGGATCGTCGCGCTTCACGACAAGACCACCAAGCGGACCACGGGAACGGACTGGATGATTGCCGACCGCCCGCTCGCCGAGTTGAAGACGCTCGACGCCGGGCGATGGAAAGGGGAGCGGTTCGCCGGCGAGCGTCTGCCAGTCCTCGAAGAGGTGCTCGAAGTCGTTCCGCCCGGAAAGCGGCTGTTCATCGAGATCAAGTGCAGCGCGGAAGTCCTGCCGCACCTGGAGCGGGTCTTGGCGGAATCGGGAAAGTCGCCGCGGCAGGTCGTCCTAATCGCCTTCGACTTCGACGTGATCACCGCGGCGAAGAAGCGGATGCCCCGCGTCAAGGCCTACTGGCTTTACGGCACCACGCCCAAGGTCGACAAGGAGACGGGCAAGGTCAGCGATCGTCCCGAAGAGCTGCTGGCCAGGTGCCGCGCGGCGGGCCTCGACGGCCTCGACCTGAAATACGACAGCGCTCTGGGGTCGGAATTCATCCAGCAGCTCCGCGCGGCGGGGCTGGGATTGTACGTCTGGACGGTCAACGAACCGGAGGTGGCGATCCGGTTGGCGCGACTGGGCGTCGACGGGATCACCACGGATCGCCCCGGCTGGCTGCGCGAGCAATTGGCCGCCGGCGGCAAGTGACCGGGGCTTTTTTTCAGCGGCGTTCCGCCAGGAGGAGAGTCGCAGTGGCCAACAGGATGCGTGCGAAAGCGGCCGGCGCCGTTGCCGGCCTGCTGCTGGCTTTGTCCGTGTGCGAAGGCGCCGACCTGTCGATCCGCCTTGACCAGGGGTCGGAAAAGGTGGCGCTGGTCGGCGCATTTCAGCGCTGGGACCTCGACGGGAACCCGACGCGCCAGGTCAACCCGAAGGCGCAGATCGAGCGGCCGGAGGTCGACTTGGTTGCGGAGCGCGCCGGTGGAGACACGTGGGTCTTCGCCAAGCTCAAGCCCGGCAAGTACGACCTGGTGATCCTTTGCGAGAACCGGCTCCGCGTCGAGGGCTGGGAGTATGCTCCGGTGCTCGAATTCGATCCCTTCTTTCCACCGTCGGCGACGGTGGCGGACGCGTCGGTCCGCGAAACGATCGTCGATCAGATCAAGAAAGCCCGCCACTACGAGAACAAGGTGCTGCCGCTTTACTTGGGCGGCGACGAGAAGGCGGTGCGGGCGCTGATGATGCTGATCCGCGACCAGCCGACCAGCTACGAAAGCGAAATGCCCGGGGCCGCCACGATGCGGTTTGAAATCTGGCAGTACGATTACCAGTACGGCGGTTGGACGAAGC
>JAMOAF010001165.1 GCA_023621895.1 Planctomycetota bacterium | reverse complement strand
TACCGCGAGGTGCTCGAGCAGAAGAACGTCGATGCCGTGATCGTCGCCACGCCCCCCCACTGGCACTGCCTGGTGACGGTCGAGGCGTGCGAGGCGGGCAAGGACGTCTACTTGCAAAAGCCGATGACGCTGCACGTGGCGGAAAGCCTGGCCGTGAAGCGGGCCGTGGAAAAACACGGCCGCATCTGCCAGGTGGGCACGCAGATTCACGCCAACGACAACTATCACCGCGTGGTGGAGATGGTTCGCTCCGGCAACCTGGGAAAAATCAGCACCGCGCGGACGCTGCTCCGCATGAACCAGGGGGCCGACGGGATCGGACAGCCGCCCGATTGCGATCCGCCGCCGGGGCTCGATTGGAACCTCTGGGTCGGTCCGGCGCCGATGCTGCCTTTCAAGGAGTGCATGATCGGCGCTGGGCCGGATGGCGGTTGGAAGAAGATTTCGTTCATGGCGTACCGCGGCGGATGGACGACGGGGATGGCCCCGCACATCCTGGATTTGCCCTTCTGGGCCCTCGACCTCGGGTATCCCACGCTGACGATGTCTTCGGGCGGAAAGCACGTGCTCCGCGATGCAGGCGACGCGCCCGACACGCACGAGGTGCTCTGGCAGTTTCCCGGCTTGACCCTGACGTGGATGATGTCGCTGGTCAGCTCTTACGCATTCGATCTGACCGGCGGGGTGGGCGACGACGGCGCGCGTTGGCGCGGCGGCTCGGGCTCCAGCGCCAGCGCCAACGTGATGCGTTGGTGGCTGGGGACCTACTTCCACGGCGTCAACGGCACGCTCTACTCGGACTACGAGCGTCATGCGATCGTGCCCGAGGGGGATCGGATGAAGGGCCTCCAGCCGCCGGAGCCGTCGATTCCCTCTTCGCCCGGCCACGAGCGGGAGTGGCTCGACTGCATCCGCAGCCGCAAGCAGCCGAGCTGCAATCCGACGTATCACGCGAAGATCGACGCGGCGATCCACCTGGCCAACCTGTCACTGAAATTGGGCCGCGCGATCCGCTTCGACCCGGCGCTGGAGCGGATTGTCGGCGACGACGAGGCGGCGCGGCTGGCCAAGCCGCAGTACCGCGATCCCTGGAAGTTTCCCGACCGTTACCTGTGATCATAAGGAGGTAGAGCTGATGAAGCTGTCGAAACCCGTTTCCCGCCGCGACTTCCTGGGCACCGCCACGGCCGCGGGCGCCGCCGGCGTCGCAGCGCCGTACTTCGTGCCGTGCTCGGCGCTGGCCGCGCCGGGCCAGCCCGGCGCCAACGACCGCATCCAGGTCGGCCTGATCGGCGCCGGCGCGATGGGCACGGCCAACGTGAAAGAGTGCGCGAAGTATCCCGACGTGGCGGTGACCGCGATTTGCGACGCGTGGAAGCGGAAGCGCGACGCCCTGGCCGCGAGCTTCGAATCGAAGCCGAAAACGTACAACGACTACCGCGAGCTGCTCCAGCAGCCGGATGTCGACGCGGTGATCATCGCCACGCCGCATCACTGGCACTGCCGGATGGCGGTCGACGCCTGCGAAGCCGGCAAGGATTTGTACTTGCAGAAGCCGATGTCGCTGCACCTGGCCGAAAGCCGCGTGATCAAGAACGCCGTCCTCAAGCACAAGCGCGTCTGCCAGAACGGGACCCAGATTCACGCGTCGGAGAACTACCGCCGCGTCGTCGAATGGATGCGGTCGGGCAGGCTCGGCAAACCCGCCGTGGTGCGGACGTTCCTGATGTCGAACGAGGGGAATCCACCCAACGGGTTGGGGTTCCCGGCCGACACCGACCCGCCCGAGGGGCTCGACTGGGACCTGTGGGTCGGCCCGGGGCCGATGCGGAAGTTCAACGAGAATATCGTCAAGAACGGCTGGGCGCACACGTTGTTCCTGGATTACGGGGGCGGGCGGACGTGCGGCATGGCCAACCACATCCTCGACCTGCCCTTCTGGGCGCTCGATTTGGGTTTTCCGATCCGCGTTCAGAGCACGAGTTCGAAGCACTGCGTGATCGACAACACCGAGGCGCCCGACACGCACGAGGTGACCTGGGAGTTTCCCGAGGTGACGATGACCTGGATGATGTCGCAGGTCAGCAGCTTCGGCTTCAACTTGCAGGACGTGGAGCGTTACGCGAAGCACGGCGCCCCGATGGAGCAAGGCGTCCAGCGCCGCCTGGGGTTCTACATTCATGCGGAGAAGGCCACGATCTTCGGCAACTACGGGACGCACACGGTGGTTCCCCAGGTGGCCGAGCTCGTGGGCGCCGAGCCGCCCGAGAAGACGATCCCGCCTTCGCCGGGGCATGAGCGCGAGTGGCTCGACTGCATCCGCAGCCGCGAGGAGCCGAGCTGCGGGGTGAACTACATGCACAAGGTCAACACGTCCAACAACCTGGCCAACCTGGCGATGAAGGTCGGCCGCGAGCTGCGTTTCGACCCGGCCACCGAGCAGATCGTCGGCGACGACGAGGCGGCGAAGGCCGCGCGGCCCGAGTACCGGGCGCCCTGGAAGTTCCCGGAGGAGTACCTGTAATCCGGCTGCCTCGGCCGCGGCGAGTTTCGCCGCGGCCGGAGGCCCCTTTTCCCCTTTACCGTTTGGCAAATCGTTTGCGGGGGCCGTCCCAATTCTTGTGGCACGGTTTGTTCTTCAGCGAGAGCTGAGGCACGCGTTTCCGCGAATAGGGGGGATCGCCCCCCTCGCCGGCCCCCTTGTGGACCCGTCAGGGGTGTGAACAATTATCGTCAGTCGAACCGTTGTTAGAATCGTTTTCAGGAGGCAGCAATGCGTTTCCAGTTTTCCATGTTGGCGAGTGTCCTGTGTCTGTTGGGCTTGGTATGCGGCTGCGGCGGCGGCGATCCCCTGGGGCGCCGCGAAGTTTCGGGCACCGTCACTCTCGACGGCGCGCCGCTGGCCGACGGAAGCATCAGTTTTCAGCCCGTCGAGAAAAGCACGACATCCAGCGGCGCCGTGATCACCAACGGCGCGTACTCGATCTCGCGCGAGCAGGGGCTTCCACCGGGGAAATACCGCGTGGTGATCAACGCCGTGAAGCCGGGCACGGGGCTGCAAATGCCGGCAGGAGGCATGCCGGGCGACGAAGTCGGCACGCCGGCGGAGGAGTTGATCCCGCCGGGGTGGAACACGGAGAGCGAGAACTTCATCGAGGTCGGCCAGTCAGGTCCGACGGAGTTCAAGCACGAGATCGTGACCAAGAAACAAGACAAGAAAGAAGGCTAGGCGCTGCCCGGCATGGCGTTGGCCGGCCGAGTCGCGAGAAAGGAGGTGACGCAAGAGAACCTCTTGTGGCGAGAGACTGTGGGACGATTCCAAAGAACATGATTCTTCTGGGGAGAATTGCTATGGTTCGTAATCGTTTGGCATTTACGCTCGTGGAGCTGCTGGTGGTGATTGCGATCATCGGGATTTTGATCGCCCTGCTTTTGCCGGCCGTGCAGGCCGCGCGCGAGGCGGCCCGGCGGTCGCAGTGCACCAACAACCTGAAGCAGATTGCACTCGGCGTGCACAACTACCACGACACCTACAAGGCGTTCCCGATCGGCGGCTACGGGTGCTGCTGGGGGACGTGGCTGCTGGGCGTGCTGCCGTTCGTCGAGCAGCAGGCGCTGGCCGATCTGTACCAAGGAGAAGGGTATGATGGGCGGCCGGCGACGCCCGAACCGCCCCGTTACGGCGTTGCGGTCAATCTGCCGGTCACGCGAACGCAGGTTGCCACGTACACCTGCCCGAGCGACAGCAACACGGCTTCCATGTCCCTTATGAGCGGGGTCACGTTCCACAACTACGTGGCCAACTACGGCAACACGAACATGCTGATGATCACGCCGTTGGGCACCGACACCGCGGGGAACCCCAACCGGTATGGAGGGGCGCCGTTTTCGTGGACGTGGTTCCAGCATGGCGTCACGCTGGATGCCAAGGGCATCAAGCTCGCCGACGTCTGGGACGGCACGAGCAATACGCTGCTGTTTTCCGAAACGGTGCAAGGCAAGTCGGGCGACTTGCGCGGGTTCGCCTGGTGGCGGTCGGGGTCGCACTTCGAGACCTACACCACGCCGAATACGGCGGCGCCGGACGTGCTGAATGCAGCCAGTTCGTGCGTCATGACCGATCCGGCCAACCCGCCCTGCACCGCCTCAACGACGCTGTTCCACGAGTACGTCGCGGCGCGGAGCCGGCATCCGGGCGGCGTCAACGCGGCGCTCTGCGACGGGTCGGTCCGCTTTGTGGCGAACACGATCAACCTCGACACGTGGCGGTGGTTGGGAACCATTCGGGGCAAGGAGGTGCTGGGGCAGTTCTAAGGCAAAAGTGCGCGGCTGGGATGGTGGAAGAGGACGGCTCCGAGCACCCTGTTGTTCCGCGCCGCGAGTCGCCGCGACTTTGGCGGAGCTGGCGGATATGGAGCGTAATGGCAGGCTGGTCCGCCCGCCGAGCTTTCACCATCCCGGCCTGCCGCAAAGCGATTTCAGGAGCAATGAGAACGGAGGCAATCCAGTTTTTTTAAGTTACTTTAAACCAGGAGAGGGCAAAATGGTTCGTAAACGAGGGGCTTTTACATTAGTCGAGCTGTTGGTCGTTATTGCGATCATCGGAATTCTGATCGCGCTGCTGCTGCCAGCCGTGCAGGCTGCGCGCGAGGCGGCTCGGCGGTCGCAATGCACCAACAACCTCAAGCAGATCGCGCTGGCCGTTCACAACTACAGCGACACCTACAAGTACTTTCCGACGGGCAATTTCGGCTGCTGCTGGGGAACGTGGCTGCTCCGGTTGCTGCCGTTCATCGAGCAGCAGGCGCTTGCCGACCTCTACGTTGGGGCGGGCTATGACGGCGCCTACACTCCGGCGGCGCCCCGGTACACGGCGAATCTTCCGGTGATCAGAACGCAGGTTCCCGCCTATACGTGCCCGAGTGACGGCAACTCGCAGGCCATGTCCCTTTTTAACGGGGCTGCGTTCTTCAATTACGTTGGTAATTACGGCAATACGACGATGGATCGCTTCACTCCGTACGGCACGGACACGGCGGGCAATCCGAATCGCTGGGGGGGCGCGCCGTTTGTGGGCCTGACGTCTCCCGCGAGCACGATGAAACCCGCCGATATGCCCGCGCCCACGAAATTCGCGGATGTCCAAGACGGGTTGAGCAACACGATCCTGTTTTCCGAGACGGTGCAAGGCAAGTCGGGCGACTATCGGGGATTCGGATGGTGGTATGGAGGCTGCCACTTCGAGACCTACCTGCCGCCGAACACGGCGCAACCCGACTTGCTTGAGGCAGCCTATGCCTGCGTGATGACCGACCCGGCCAACCCCCCCTGCGCCCCGGCGACCGGAGGGCCTTACCGGCAGACGGTCGCGGCGCGAAGCCGGCACCCGGGCGGCGTCAACGCCGCTCTGTGCGACGGATCGGTCCGCTTCGTTGGCAGCACGATCAACCTCGACACCTGGCGCTGGCTGGGCACGATTCGAGGCAAGGAGACGCTGGGACAGTTCTAGCAGTCCGGATGGATTCGAGGGATTCAGCTTGCTTGTGACGTGGCGGCCGGCTGGCCGGCCGCCGCGTCAGGCTGTTTCTCCTTCAGAAGACGCACGATCTCGATAGAGGAACAAGCGATGGGTTCAGACGACGGCGCGACGGGCGCGGCAAGCCAACAGCCGCGAGGCGTTGAGGCAAAGTCCCGGGGCCGGAAGCGGGCGCTTCTTGCGGCCCTGCTGCTGGCTCTTGTCGGCGGTGCGATGACATGGTGCGTCTTGGAGTACACGCCTCCCGTCTTCACCGTTCCGCAGGAGTACGAAGTGCCCAACCTGGGCGCTCCGCCCGAGAAGCTCGAAGCGCTGCGAGTTGTCCAAGGTCAGGTCAACCGCGGCAACGCGGTGCTCAACCTCGGCTGGTTCGGAGCCCTGCTTGCGGGAATGCTCGGCCTGGGCGAGGCGATCGCGAGGCGTTCGCTGGCGCCGCTGCTGATCGCCATTCCCGTGGGGTTGGTGGGCGGATTTGCCGCGGGCCTGGCCGGCGGCCTGGTCTACGGAGGTCCGCTCGGTGATCTGGCCGAAAACGTCAAGGTCCAGGTGGTGATGCTCGGGCTGCTGGGCTTGGGCGTCGGCCTGGCCTTGGGAATTCCACGCAGACATTTCCGCAAGATTGCCGCGGCGGCGATTGCCGGCGCGCTCGGCGGAGTGCTGGCCGCGGTGCTCTATCCGGTGGCGGCCTCCCTGCTGCTGCCCGCGGCGGGCACGGATTTGCTGATTCCCGCCGGCACCGCAAACCGCTTGATGTGGTTGGGAATCTCCTCGGGAGTGCTGGGCCTGGTTATGGCCGGCATGACTCGGGAATAAGGCCGCGCGCGGAATGGGCGCAAGCGCCGAGACCGGCAGAAGGCTGCCGGCGAATTGGCGGGCGCGAGGGCTTCGACGCGCCGGCACGCGATGCCGCCGTGCGCCCCGTACGTCCGCGATCGGCGGCATTTTGCGGTACCGTTTGCAGGGCCTGGCCCCCTCGGGATTCTCCCGGGGCGTGAGCGGTTGTCCTCCCGTGTGGGCAGATTCGCAACTTCACAAATCCCGGCAAAACCATGGACTGGCCGGGGCGCGTGGCCCCGACTCGACCGGCCGGAAGAGCTTACAAGGAACAGCAACCATGGCATTGAACTGGATCGACTGGTCGATCGTTGTGTTGTTTATGGCGTTGAGTCTCGGGATCGGTCTGGCGGTCTCCAGGCGCGCCGGGCGGGGCTCGGCCGAGTTCTTCCTCTCGGGACGCGAAATGCCCTGGTGGCTGTTGGGCATCTCGATGGTGGCCACGACCTTCTCGGCCGGCACCCCCAATTTCGTCACGGACATCGTCCGCCAGCACGGCGTGGCGGGAAACTGGGTCTGGTGGGCGTTCCTGCTGACCGGCATGACAACCGTTTTTATCTATGCGCGGCTCTGGCGGCGGAGCGGAGTGATGACCGACATCGAGTTCTACGAGCTCCGCTACAGCGGCAAGCCGGCCGCTTTCTTGCGCGGGTTCCGCGCCCTCTACCTGGGATTGGTCTTCAACATCGTGGTGATGGGCTCGGCGACGCTGGCGGTGATCAAGGTGGCCGGCGCGATGCTCGGCGCCAACCCGCTGGAGACCGTCGTCGTCGCCGGCGGAGTCACCGTGATCTTCAGCATGATGGGCGGATTGAGCGCAGTCCTCTGGACGGATTTTCTCATGTTCGCCGTGGCCATGGGCGGGTCGATCGCGGCCGCCGTCTACGTGTTGAATCTCGACGGAGTCGGCGGGCTCAGCGGGCTATTGGCACATGCCGCGGTGCAGCCGAAGCTCTCGATGTTCCCCGATTGGCACGACCCCGAAACGCTCCTGCCGGTGTTCATCATTCCCCTCGTGGTGCAGTGGTGGAGCGTCTGGTATCCCGGGTCGGAGCCGGGCGGCGGGGGGTACATCGCCCAGCGGATGCTGGCGGCCAAGAACGAAACCCACGCAACGGGGGCAACGCTGCTGTTCAACATCGCCCATTACGCCCTGCGCCCCTGGCCGTGGATTCTCGTCGCGCTGGTGTCGCTCGTCGTCTTCCCCGATCTGGAGTCGCTCCAGGCGGCGTTTCCCAAGATGGCCTCCGGCGTGGTCAAGCACGACCTGGCCTACCCCGCCATGATGACCCTCTTGCCAAACGGCTTGCAGGGACTGGTCTTGGCCTCGCTGATGGCGGCCTTCATGTCGACCCTGTCGACGCACCTCAACTGGGGCTCGTCCTACGTCGTCAATGATTTCTACACGCGCTTCGTGCGGCCCGAGGCCAGCCAGCGCGAACAGGTTTTCGTCGGACGGCTCTCCACGCTGGTGATCATGGTGGCGGGCAGCGCCCTGGGACTGTGGCTGAGCAATGCCTTGCAGGCATTCCAGATCATCCTCCAGATCGGCGCCGGGACCGGGCTGCTGTTCATCCTCCGCTGGTTCTGGTGGCGGATCAACTCCTTCAGCGAAATCGCCGCGATGATCGTCTCCTTCGTCGTCGCCATCGGCCTGGAAGTCTGGGGCCCGGCAAGCCTCCCGCCCTGGCAGAAGATGACCATCGGCGTCGGGCTGACGACCGCCTGCTGGCTGGCGGTGACGTTCGTCACTCGGCCTACCGACGAGGCGAAGCTGCGGAGCTTCTACCTGGCAATCCGCCCCGGTGGACCGGGCTGGCGGGCCGTGCTCGAGCGAGCTGCCGCGGAGGGAGTCCCGCTCGAACAGCTGGGACAGCCGTGGAACGTGCCCCTGGGCATCCTCTGCTCGGTGATCGGCTGCGTGGCGGTGTACGCCGCACTGCTGGCCACCGGCTACTGGATCTACTGGCAGACCGTTCCAGCGACGGTGCTCACCGCCGTGGCCGCCATCGCCTCGTTTCTCATGATGAAGACCTGGAGCCGGGCCAATGGCGGGCCGGCGGACAATCGCGCCGAAAGTTAGCTAGTGACAGCCGAGCCGCCGCGGGATAGAATCATGCGTTCGGCCGTTTCACCCAGCGGTTTCCGCGGGTTTTCGCGAAACGGCCCCGCCCTCGTGCACACCCGATGATCTGCTCCCGACGATCGAAATCCGAAACGCTTCCCAAGGGGGAGGCGGATGCCGAGGGCGAAATCCATGCCGGCGGCGCCGAGGCCGCGCCTTACGGGCCGCCGTTCTGGCTGGCGTACCTGGGCAACACGCTGGTGATGACCGCCGTGGCGCTGCTGTTTCGCTACGCCGATTTCGTCACGCTGCTCGGCGGCAGCGAACTGCATTTGGGCTGGATTGTCGGGATCGGCATGTTGGGAAGCCTCGTGGCCCGGCTCTTTCTGGGCATGGCCATCGATCGCTACGGCGTCCGGCGGGTATGGCTCGCCTCGCTCCTCTTGTTTGTCGCTTGTTGCTTCGGCCACCTGCCGGTCACCAGTTGCCACGGGTTTGCCATCTACGGCCTGCGGATTCTCTTCTGCTGCTCGTTGGCCGGAGCGTTCAGCGCTTCGACGACCTTCGTCTCCGGGCGGGCGCCGATGGTGCGGATGGCCGAGATGATCGGAATGCTGGGAACGAGCGGGTTTATCGGCTACGTCCTCGGGACCCAACTGGGCGATGCCCTCTGCGGCAGCCAGTCGCTGGCCCGATGGCAGGTCGACCGGATGTTCCTGGCGGCCGGCCTGCTCGCCGGGGCCGGATGGCTGTTTATTTGGTCCGCCACGCGGGGTCAGGCCGCTCCGGCTCCCCGACGTCATCCGCCGATGGTCTGGCTGCTCAAGCGTTACCACCCCGGCACGGTGCTTCTGGTGGGCGCGGCGATGGGGATCGGGCTGGGGATGCCGAGCACGTTTCTTCGCACCTATGCAGCGGAACTGGGGATTGCCAGGATCGGCGTGTTTTTCACCGTCTACTCGCTGGCCGCGATCATCACGCGCGTGCTCACGCGGCGCCTGCCGGAGCGATTCGGCCTCGCGCCACTGATCCTCGGCAGCATGGTCTTGCTCCTGGTCAACCAGTTGGCGTTCCTCTTGGTCCGCAGCGAGTGGATGCTCGCCCTGCCCGGGGCGGGCTACGGCATCGCGCATGCGATCCTGTTCCCCACGACGGTGGCCCTGGGAAGCGGGGCTTTCCCGAATCGCTACCGGGGCTTGGGCACGACGGTGATGCTTGCCTGCTACGATTTCGGCCTGTTGGTTGGGGCGCCAATCGCCGGATGGATCGTCCATGCGAGCGGATCGCTGGGCCTTGCCGGCTATCCGGCGATGTTTCTTTCGCTCTCCACAATGCTGGCCGTTGTCGCGGCCGCCTTTGCCTTTTCGAGTTGGCAAGCGCGCCGGCGGCGGCCTTGGAGTGCGGCGGCCGATCACCCCCCTTTGGAGTGCGACGATTCATCGCCGCTTTCCCCTTTGGAGTGCGAGGATTCATCGCCGCTTTCCCCCCTGGGTGGGCAGCGGCCGCCCGCCACTTCACCGGCAAGAGCAGTCAGGCACCCGTCAGGGGCAAACCGGCAATAGAAGACCAAAGCGGCGATGAAT
>JAMOAF010000562.1 GCA_023621895.1 Planctomycetota bacterium | reverse complement strand
GGTGCGGAGGGTCTCGGCGTCGAGGACTTCGGTATTGATGGCGGCGCCGTTTTGGAAGCGGATCTTGGCCGCCCGCAGATTCTCCTCGGCCTGGGAGATGGCCTTGGACGTGACGTCGATTCGCTTGCGGGTCTCCTGCTCGGTGAGCCAGGCGTTCTGGACTTCGAAGCGAATCACCGATTGGAGATTCTGCCGCATCCGGGAGACGGAATTGGCGTTGTGAAGGATCGAGTTGCTTTTCGATCGCGTCACGCCACCGTCAAACGGCTTCCATTCCAGGTTGAGCATCACGGCGCCATAGCTGTTGGGGTCCACCGCCGGCGACTCGAAGAACACGTAGCCTCCCTGCGCGCCCAAGTGCGGCCGCGTTGCGGCGCTGGTGCTCTCGGCCTGGTGGCGGAGGGCTTCCGCCTGGCATGAGAGCGTGCTCAGTTCCGGCCGAGTGACCAGCGCCCGTTGGATCAGCGGCTCCAGCTCGCCGGCCATCGGGGGCAGCGAAAGCTCCGCCAGGTCGACCGGTTCGTTGAGCATCCGGCCGGCAAGGCGGTTGTAGTTCGCCCGGCTGATTGCCAGTGCATTCTGGGCCTGGAGGCCCTTCTGCACGGCGTCGGCCAACGCCACCTCGGCGGCCAGCAGATCGTTCTGCGGCACCTGGCCGCGTTCGAGCAGCGTGCTGATGACCTTCTCGTGGGCCCGTAAGCTCTCCTCGTTGGCCTGGGCGGTCTCGACGGCTTTCTGCGCACGGAGAACGGTCGTGTAGGCAATCGCCACCTCGAGCTTCACGTCGAGAATCGTCTTCCGGTGATTGTGCCGGGTTGCATTGGCCTGCGAAGACGCGGCATTGATCGAGCTGGTGATCTCGCCGCCGGTGTAGATCGGCACCTGGGCCATCGTGGCGCTGGCCACGAAGTCCTGGTCCAGGATCGTCACGCCCATTCCGCCAAACGCGAAACTCGGACTGTCGGTCAAGTAAGTGTAACCGGTTGTGTTCTTGATCGACGGAACCCGCGAACGCTCCGCGGCCGAGGTCGTGCAATCGGCCGCCTGAATCTGGTCGGAACTGGCGGCAATCCGCTGATCGACCGTCAAAGCCGTGGTCCACGCCTGCTCGAGCGTTTCCGCCCATGCGGCCCCTGACCAGATCGCGACGGCGGAGACTGCCGAAATCAGGGAAAATATCTTTTTCATGCCGGGGGCTTCCATTCGCGACAGTTCGCCATTCCAATGGGGGGTGACCGCATTCGGCAGGTCCCGCGCACCCCCACCTTCCCCTTTCTTATCGGCTGTTTGCGGAAACTCACACTATGGCAATGATCGACCCTGACCGGCTCCCAAGACTTTTCCGGGCGATCTTGGAGGTTTGCGACCTTTGGAGAAACCTGGCCGGTACGAAATCGGGACAATTGTATCGGCATGAAGAGGGGTGTCAATCACATTTCTCTGAGAATCTGCACGTTGCACAGACAGTGATCGTCCCGCATTGAGAGGGCGGCGGTGGGGCAGGCCTCAACGCACTTCTCGGCCACCTTACCGAGCGCTTCAGCCATGGAGCGGTCAAACGGGACCCCCACCCGGACATCGAAACCGCGTCCGATAAACGTCAGTCCAAGCGGCTCGCTTGCCAACGTGGCGATCTCGATGCAGAGCCCGCAGTTGATGCATTTTCCCGGCTCATAGATCACCATCGAATGCCGCAGGTCCTGGTGAAATACGGCCCGCTCGCCCTTGTAGCGATTCGGATCGGCGCCGTACATCTCGGCGTACCGCTTGAGCTTGCAGGTGTGGAGCGCCCGGCAGTCGCAATGCAGGCAGCGCCCGGCCTGCTCGACTGCGAGCGTCGATTCGAACCCGGCGGCCTTGGAATGGGGGTCTTCCCGGGGGCGCGTGTCTCCGCCGGCCACGAAGGCTTCGAGTTCCTCCGCCGTCAACTTTCCAATTCGTGAGGAAAACGCCTTGGGCGCCCCCGCCACGTCGCTTCCCGCGAGGAATTGTCCAATCGCCGCGGCGGCCTCCTTCCCATCGGCAACGCTCCGCACGACGAGCCCCTTGGTGCGAATCGCGTTGCCGGCGGCGAACACCCCCTGGCGGCTTGTCGCATAGGTTTCCTTGTCAACGTCAACACCCCGCGGGGTGGACTTCAATTGCCAGCTTTCGACCGTTCCGCCGCCAACCGCTCCGCAAGCGATCAGCACGGCATCGTGCCGCTCGAGCAGCCCGTCGAGCGCCAGGTCGCGCCCGAGCCGCATCTCCAGTCGCGTCTCGATCCCCAGAGCGGTGATTGTGGCGATCTCGGCGTCGAGCACATTGGGGGGCAATTCATCGGCGCCGAATTCACGCCGCAGCCGGCCGCCCAATTGGGACTCCTGTTCGTAGATCGTTACCTGGTGCCCCTCTCGCCGCAGGTAGTAGGCCGCGGAAAGGCCGGTCGGACCTGCGCCGACGACGGCCACGCTCCGCCCCGTGTCGGGCAGCCGGGCCGGCAAATAGGGTTGCAGTGATGCAAGATCCTGGTCGGCCGCAAAGCGCTTCAAGTCGCAGATCGCCACCGCCCCGTCGGCCCCGCTCCGCCGGCAGCCTTTTTCGCAGGGTTTCGGGCAGACCCGGCCAAGGACGGCGGGAAGTGCGATGTCTTGCTTGATCGTGGCAATTGCCTCGCGCAGGTTCTCGCTGTTGATCTGGCGGAGCATCAAGGGGATGTCCATGTGGGTGGGGCATGCGAAATGGCAGGGGGCAAGGCAATCGCCCACGTGGTCGCTCAGCAGCAGTTCCAGGGCCGTTCGCCGCACGTGATGGACTTCCTCGGTCTCGCTCTCCACCTGCATCCCTTCGACCGCCACCGTGGCGCAGGAAGGCACCAGCCGCCCACCCACCTTGACGATGCAGACAAGGCAGGACGTGGAAGCGGTGTAGCCCTTCAGATGGCAGAGCGTGGGAATCTCCAGGCCGATTCTCTGGGCAGCGTCGAGAATCGTCGCGCCCTTGGGCACGACCACTTCGCGTTGGTCGATCGTGATGGTTGGCATGGCGGTGTCAGGGGGCGCCCGCAAGGGCGGCAGGTTACTCGACGTAGACGGCGCCGGTCGGACAGACGTCGCGGCAAGTGTCGCAGCGCGTGCAGAGCTGGTCGTCGATCGTGTGCTTCTTGTAAGGAGTCAGGGGAATAGCATTCACCGGGCAGTGCTGAGCGCAGAGCGTGCAGCCGATGCACTGGTCGTTGATCTTGTACACGATCAGGTCCTGGCACTTGCCGGCCGGGCAGCGGCCCTCTAAATGGGCCACGTATTCGTCGTGAAAATACTGGAGCGTGGAGAGCACCGGATTGGGCGCCGTCTTCCCCAGCCCGCAGATGCTTCCAGCGCGGACGGCGCGCGCCAGGCTCTCGAGTTCCTCCAAGTCGCCGCGCCGCCCCTGGGCGCTGCAAATGCGGTCGAGGATATCGAGCATCCGGCGGGTGCCGACCCGGCAGAGGGTGCACTTGCCGCACGATTGGTCCTGGGTAAAGTGGAGGAAGTAGCGAGCGATGTCGACCATGCAGTCCCTGTCGTCGAGGACAACCAGCCCGCCGGAGCCCATGATCGCGCCGACGCTTGAGAGGGCCTCGAAGTCGATCGGAGTATCGGCCAGGTCAGCCGGCACGCATCCGCCCGACGGCCCGCCGACCTGGACGGCCTTGAACCGGCGGCCCTCGGTCACCCCGCCGCCGATCTCCTCGACAATCTGCCGGATGGTGATCCCCATCGGGACTTCGATCAGCCCGCCCCGGCGGACCTTGCCGGCCAGGGCGAACACCTTCGTGCCTTTGCTTGTGGGCGTCCCCAACGCGGCGAACCGCTCCGCGCCGTTGCGGAAAATCCAGGGCACGAGCGCAAGACTCTCGACATTGTTGACCAGCGTCGGCTTCTGCCGGTAGCCGCTTTCAGCCGGAAAGGGCGGCCTGAGCCGTGGCATTCCCCGTTTTCCCTCCAGCGAGGCGAGCAGCGCGGTCTCCTCGCCGCAGACGAACGCGCCGGCGCCTTCCTTGACGGAGATGTCGAAGCGGAAACCGGTCCCGAGGATGTCGCCGCCGAGAAGGCCCCGCTGGCGGCATTTGTCCAGGGCTTCGCGGACCCGCCGCACCGCCAGGGGATACTCGGCGCGGATGTAAAATACCCCTTCATCCGCCCCCACGGCACGGGCGGCGATCGACATTCCCTCGATCACCCGGTAAGGGCAGCTCTCCAGCAGCATGCGGTCCATGAACGCCCCAGGATCGCCCTCGTCGCCGTTGCAGACAACGTATTTCTTCTCGCCCGCCGTTTCGCGGACCTTCGCCCATTTCATGCCGGTAGGAAACCCGGCGCCCCCGCGCCCGCGCAATCCGCTTGCACGAATCACCTCGATAAGGTCCTCCGGCCGCATTTCAGCCAGACAGTTGCGCAGCGCCTTGAATCCGTCGTGGCGGAGATACTCGTCCAGGTCGGTCGGATCGGCGCCCGGGTTGCCTTCGGTCGCCAGGTGGATCTGGTGGCGGAGGAACGCACACGCCGGTCCCTGGGCGATGTCGAGCGCCCGGCGTTCAACCGGCAGGCCGATTTCGTCGCTGATCCAGCGGTCGAGCCATCTCGCCGCGGTCCGGCCGAGCCGGCGAATCAGCCCTTTCGGCTGGAAATGGTGGAGCACGATCTCTCCCGCCTCGTCGGGAGTGACCCTGGAGAAAAATCGCGTGGGGCCCTCCGGCGGCACGATCTCGACCATCGGCGTCTGGTGGCACATGCCGACGCAGCCGACGCGCTTAACGACCGCCGCGGCGCCGCTCTTCTCCAGCGCCATGCCGATTGCATGGTAAACGCTGCCGCTCCCCTGGGCCTGGCAGCAGGAGCCCATCCCCACCCGCACTTCGCCGATGTGGGCCGGGCGCTCGCCTTCCTGGCGCCGAATCTGGATTTCGCTCTTCTTGCCGTGCTTGATGAAGTCGTCGAGGATTTCCGGCACTCGGGCGGGAGATACGTGGCCGTAGGGCACCTGGTCGATCTGCACCACGGGGGCCAGCGTGCAGCAACCCAGGCAGGCGACTTTTTCCAGCGTAAACAGGCCTTGGGCATCGGTGTCCTGCCCATTTCCCGATATCCCCAGGTGATACTCCAAGGCATCCTGGACCAATTCGGAGCCCTTCACGTGGCAAGCCGTGCCATGGCAGACGCTGATGATATGCTGCCCGACCGGATGATGGCGAAACTGCGTGTAGAAGGTGGAGACCCCGGTGATCGACGAGGGGGTGATCTCGGTCAGTTGGCAGACCCGCTCCATTGCCGCCATCGGCAGGTAGCGATAGTGCTGCTGGATCGCCTGGAGAATCGGAATCACCGCCTCCCGGCCGCGGCCGATCTGTTCGACGCACTGGTCGACGAAACTCAGGTCCAGGTCCGTGCTCATGTAGTTGGTCTTCACGTGACTCCCGGGGCCGAAACCACTATTTAGATCGATCGAAATGCCGCCGCCTCGATCGTTCCGTGACACAATTCTACAACGCCGCCCGCCGCGGCTACTTCTTGCCGATACAGAACAAGTGCTCTTTCCCGCGGATGAACATCCGCCCGCCGTGAACCGCGGGGCTGGTCACGCACTCCTCGCCCAGGTTCCCCTTGCCCACCGTTTCCGCTTTTTCGCCACCCGGCGAGATCACCGCGCAGGTCTCCAGGCCGAAGACGTAAACGAGATCGCCGACCAGGGTTGGAGACGAAGTGAAGCTGTCGTCCGACTCCCATTCCCAGAGGAGCTTGCCGCTCTTGGCGTCGTAGCAGGTCAGGTAGCCGAACGACGCCATGACGTATACGTGCTTGGCGGTTGCCAAGGGGCTGCACGTGTCGGGCAGATTATCTTCCGCGATCCACAGGACATATTTGTCGCTCTCCGTGATGTCGCCCGTCCCGCTGGGGCGAATCGCCGTCATCTGGGGGAACTCGCTGGCCACGTAAAGGATCCCGTCGGCGTAGGTCGGCGATGGACCCACGTCCTGGCGGAGGCATTTGCAGCGCCAGATCTCCTTGCCGTCGGCCGGGTTGTAGGCGATCACGAACGGGTCGGCGCACGTGATGATCTGTTCGCTCCCCTCGTGGTCGATCACGATCGGCGACGGCCAGGAGTTGGCCACGTCGCGCGGCGTCGACCAGGCCGTCTCACCCGTCGCCGCGTCCAGCGCGATCAGCTTGGAAAGCTGATCCTTGGGGGCAGCCTGGTCGAACTGGATGATGACGCGATCGCGCCACATGGCCAGCGACGAGGCGTGGCCGTAGGCGTTCTTGGGAATCCCCAACCCCCTGGTCCAGACGACCTTGCCTTCGAAATCGACGGCGGCAAGGTCGCCGTTGGCAAATATCGCGTAGACCTTCCTCCCGTCGGTGGCCGGCGTGGAAGCGGCAAAGCCGGTGTCTTCCGAGAGTTCCGGCACTTTGCCGCCGCTTTCCGGCGTGGCGGGAATCTCGGTCTCCCAAAGCTGCTTTCCCTCCGCCGCGTCGTAGCAGAGAACCACCCGCCGCTGTTCGTCGGCCCCGGTAAGGAACAACCGGTCGCCCCAGATAATCGGCGAACTGTTGCCGGGCATGGGGACCGGCGTCTTCCAACGAATCCCCTCGCCCGACTCCGCATCCCAGGCCGTTGGCAGGTCCGCAGCCGGGGCGATCCCCAGGCCGCCCGGCCCGCGGAACCGCGGCCAATTGGCGGCCATCTCTTCCGCCGCGGGCGGGGCCGTGGGCGGGGCCGAGGGCGGGGCCGCGGGGGGGGCCGAGGGGGGCGCACCAGCCGGGGCCGCGGCCGCTGGCGCTGGCCCGACGGCCGATTGATCGACGGCGGGCGCCACGGGCGGCCCGCTCTTCGAACCGGCCGCAGTGGCGGAGCCCAGTTCCGTCCGAATCGTGGAATTGAGCAGCACGCCCGCGCCGACAAGGACAACACCCAGGCCGGCCACCGCCCAGCGGGCGGCGTTCGACCGCCGCGTCTCCCGGTCGTGCGGCGGCTCGGCTGGAGAAGGCGATGGGAGCTTGCGCTGAAGCGTTGCAGCCGCCTTGATCGAAATCAGCAACACAAGCGCTCCCGCCAGGGCCAGCCAGCCGCCCGTCTGAGTAAATCGGCGCTGGCGGAAGTAGTTCTCGCGGAGCCGCACGTCTTCCGCGCGGATTGTCTCGCGCAAGGCCGTATCGTCCTGACTGCCGGCCAGTTGCCCGCGAAGCTGCCGATAAGCGTCGGAGTCCAGCGGGTCCTTGACGAGCCGCCCGCTGAAGTCCCACAAGAGAAGGAGTGCGACGAGCGAGATGAAAACCGCCGCGACATAGGACGAGCGCACGGCAGCCGTGCGCCATGCGGCGATCCGCCCGGCGTGAAGTGTCTCGCGATCGTTTTGTGGCGGCTTCGATTCAGTCATGGCTGCTCAAGATTTACCTTCCTCCGCCGGCGGTCTTTTGACCACGACGTCGACGTTTTCGATCAACCCCAACCTGACTTGTTCGGCGGGGCAGTACCAGAAGCACCGCCCGCAGGAGACGCAATTGCCTTTCTCCGCGCTGTATTCGGTCCGCTGGCGGCGCAGGTTCGTGTGTATCAGCTTGACGGCGATGACCAGCGCGACCCATCCGCCCAGCAACATGCCGGCGACCGAAAACCGCTCGTGCAGGGCGAGCGCCGCGGCGTAGAGCTCCTGGCGAGGCCGGCCCGTGCTGTAAAACGCGTCGCTGGCATCGGTGGTCCCCTCGACCTGGCCGGTTTCCTCCAATCGGACCCGTTCGGCAAGCTGCGATTCCGGATGGAGCCGCGAAAGGGGAACACCCAGGCCGCGGCCGGCCCAGCCGGCGGCGGCGACCATCACCGGCGACAGCGCCAAGAGCAGGACAAGACGCGTGCGGGCCGCCTTGCGGTCCGCATCCGACTGCTTGACCGTCGGCGGGTGGATCGCGCCGTAGGGGCAGGCGTCTTCGCAAAGCCGGCAGTTGATGCACTCCTCGGGCGGAATCCGCACATGCCACCGCGAGAGCCGCGAGAGCGGCTTGAGCAGCGCGCCGTAGGGGCAAAGATACCGGCAGTAGGGGCGGCCGATGAACAGGCCGATGACCAGAAAACAAGCCCCCAGAATGAGCATGTTGGCGCTGCCGGAGAGGCGGAAGAAAGCCACGAAGGGGTCATATTCGCAGATGATGAACGCCGTGCCCGTCGCCGCGTAGACCACCGCCGCCCCCAGGTACACGTAGGGCGCCAGCCCGAGCGCCTGGTCCAGCCAGGCCGGCACCCTGACCGGCCGCAGGGCGAACAACTCCTGGATCGCCCCCAGGGGGCAGACGGCCGCGCAGAACGTGCGGCCGAAGAACAGCGTGGCCACCAGCGGCAGCGCGAAAAAAGCGAGTATTGCAAGCGAGACGCCATAACTCGAGTCGGACAGGGCCAACACGACGTTCTGAATCGAGCCGATCGCGCAGACGCAGCCCTGGCGATAAAAGCCAAAATACGCCAGCGACCCGATCGCCAAGAGAAACAGCCCGCGGCGCGATCGGCGGACCAGCGCCAGGTAGACCGAAAGGCCCAGCGCCACCGCGAGGACCGCCACGTCGGTATATTCCAGGCTCGCCGAGCGGGGCTCCGGGAATTCGGCCGTGGGGGTTGCGTGGCCTTCGATTTCCGGACGCGATAGCAGTTCCTGGGCGCCGGCGCCGGCGACCAACAAGAGGAGCAAGGCCAGCCCGGACAAGATGCGAAGCTGTCGTCTCATGAACTGCCCCTCCGCTGCGTGGCGGCCAGCGCCTTCTTCTTCATCAGGTAGGGCTGGGAGGCGGGCACTCGGCGGAAGGCCTGGCTCGGGCAGGCAACCGCGATCGCGCACTGGTTGCAGTTGACGCAGCGGTCGTGCCTGACCTGCAAGTAGAGCGATCCGTTCATCATCGCGCAGCCCTCCACGCACTTGCCGCAGCCGATGCAGTCCTTCTCCTCGATGTAATACTCGAACCGCGGCACGCCCGCCTGCTCGGCGATGAATGTCCGCAGCACGGCGCCCGTCGGGCAGAGCTGATTCTCGGCCGCCGTGGTCCGCTCCCGATGGCCGAGGTCAAAGTAGCCCGGGCAGGGATCGCACATCGCGCACAGGTCGAAACACTGCACCGCCTTGACCGCCGACTCGTCAAGCACGCAGTACGTGGCGCAGTTGCCGCAGGTCGTGCACACATCCGGATCGATCTGCCAGATGGTCTCCTCGGCCTTGCCCGACTGCCCCGCCAGGAAGCCGCTGAAGCCGGCCAGCGCCATCGCGCCAACCGTGCGGACTCCGCCGCCGAGAAACTGCCGCCGATCCTGCCTGTTCTTGTCTGCCGCCATCACGACTACCCCTTCTCCTTTCGACGCGCCTCGGCCGCTTCGGGCAATCGGCAGAAGCCCAGTCGCGAGCATTGCCCGCACGGGGACTGCCCGCCGCACCGGAGCCTCCGCGACTTCAGCCACAACCCGCCGCTCAAGCCGGCGATCGCCCCAAAAAGGGTCCAGCGGGCGCTGGAGACCAGCCAACCGCGGCGATCCACTCGCGGCGGAGATTGCATCTTATCGACTCCCATCGGCTGCCTCGCTTCCACCGGCCCCGGGCTTGGTTTGAAACACGTGAATCTTGGCGGTCGTCAGGTCGAGGGCCACGACCCGCCCCTTTCCGTCGACCGCCACGTCGACGGCCGTGTACTCGTGGTCCGAGAGGCTTTCGTTGACCGCGCCCGCCGCCGCGCCGAACGTCTCCGGCCCGGCGACGACTGATTCGAACTGGCCGTCGGCCGAGTAGATCTTGACGCGGACGAGCCCCTTTTCGGCGGTTACAAACCGGCCGTCGGGAAGGACGGCGATGTTGGCCGGATTGCAGCAGCCGAAGAACCCGTCAATCCGCGCACCCCCCTCGCCCCAGAAGAGTTGCAGCTTCCCCTCGTACGAATAGGCCTCCACCCGCAAGGCGCCCGGGTTGACGACGCGAAGCCAGCCGTCGGGGTGGATCGCCACGTCGAAGAACGGGCTGGGCACGGCAAACGGGGCCCAGCCCTTGCCC
>JAMOAF010001017.1 GCA_023621895.1 Planctomycetota bacterium | reverse complement strand
TGGCTGCTCGACGAGGCGCGTCGCGGGCAGTCGATCCAGCGCTACAAGGGTCTGGGCGAGATGAACCCCGGCCAGCTCTGGGACACGACCATCAACCCCGCCACGCGCCGGCTCGTGCAGGTGCGCATCGAGGATGCGCACGGGGCCAACGAACTGTTCTCCACGCTGATGGGCGACGAGGTCGAGCCGCGGCGCGAGTTCATCGAGCGCAATGCGCTGCTGGTGGCGAACCTGGACGTTTGAGCCGGCGTGTGTAGGGTCTCATTTGAAAGGGCACGATTCTCAGTACTTGGCACTGAAATCGGCCGATGATTTCGCACAAGAACACATGGTTGCGCGGAACGCCGCGGCGAAACTCACTGTACCGAACAGTGCGCCGCCGTGATCGGCACGAAAGCCTGCAATTTCAGGCGTTTCCGGCCCCAAGAGGGCGATTTCAGGTCGGCCAGTGGCCTGCTCGACCAAGAGGCTCGTCCCTATACCGTCTCGGCAGGCGTTCGCTGGATTTCCGGGCCATCTCACGCTCCGTGATCCCGGACGCCATGGGTATGACCTGACGACGCATTTGGCGCACGCCAAGGATTTCGGTAGAAAACGGACACTGGCCAGTGCGTAAAGCCGGCCAGGAACTGTCGTCCACGACAGTCAGCAAGGAGGAGCCACGACCTCCCTCGCGGCGCCTCGGGTCAGGTTTCGACGGGGAAGATGCGGAACCGCCTGCGGCCGCCGACGCGAAGTGCTTGAAAGTGACGCAGGTCCAGGGTCAGGACTTCAGTGGTCCCGTGCCGTTCGGCAAGCACGACGATCGAGGCATCGGCGAGCCCGATCTGAAGATCGCCGTAGCGGCGCATGATTTCACCGGCTCGCTCAACATCATCGGCCGTGAAACTCTCCAACCGATACGCGCCCCGCGCCACCTCGTTCAGCAGCGCTGCTTGCGCGTGCGCGCCGACATGGCGCATCAAGAGGTAGTCCAGTTCGGCCAGAACAAAGGGGGACAGCAGCAACGGCCCCTTGGCCGCCTCCAGGGCCGCACGGCATGGCACATGCTGGCGCTGGCTGGCGTCCAGCGCCGCCAACAGGCCGCTCGTGTCGAGCAGGATCACGGGCTGCCGAAGCCCTCGAGAGCTTCATCCAAGCGCTCGGCGAGCCTCGGTTTGCCGCTCTCGACCAGCGGCAGCCGCGGCCGCGGCGCGGGCGCCTCGGCAACGATCTTGCGCAAGGCCTCGCGGATCAGCTCGGCTTCGCTGGTGCCGCGCACGCTGGCCAATCGGCCGAGTGCACGCTTGACCTCCGGTGGCACATAGACAGTGGTCTTCTCCATGCCATACACGATACCATATACCGAACCGCCAGGGGCGCGGCGTCGCGTCTTGTGATCGTGTTCCATCCCATGCCTTGACGGGCTGGTTCGCGCAGAGCCAGTGCGCGATCAGCCAAGCGCTGGCGACCCGCGGCAAGGCCGCGCAGCGCTGCACGAGCGGCCGGCCGCTGAACTGCACGGGCAACTGCCGAGCCCGAGTTGGGTCATCGGGCGACAGCGCCTCGATTCCAGCCGCGTTCGGGGACGGCGGATTCGCGATCAACGGCGCGGCCAGGAGAGCCGCGGCCTGACCTCAAACGCGGACTGGAAGATGAGGCAGGAGATCGGGAACGCAAGCCGCAAGAAGCCGGCGAAGCCCGCGGCCCTGAGCGTGCGCACCGACAGCCAGTACGGCATCGTTCATCTGTTCCCGTGGGGCCCGTTGACGTCAAATCATGCGTACCGCTCACGTGCACGTCCGGTGGGCAAGGCACAGCACCCGACGGCGACTTGGTCGACAAACTCAATGCTGTTCTGTCAACAGGCACCGCAGGTTGAGCAGGTTCCCCGTGGAACCGGCATCGAAGACTGATCGGGCGGTCCGCCAGAGGTGTGTGTAGGATCAGGTGATTTCCCACTTGCGGAAGTGGTTGAACTTGGGCCCCAGATTTCGTCACCGCCAGACCTTTGCTCTGGGCGGACATCGCGCCGCGGCAGGCCAGCGCCACGTCTCGTGATTCGAATATGGGCCAGTGCCACG
>JAMOAF010000490.1 GCA_023621895.1 Planctomycetota bacterium | reverse complement strand
GAGAAGCGACAATTAGCCGGGGAATTGTTGGCGGGCGCTGGCGAAGTAGACCTCACGGCGCTCAAAGACGACGAATTGATGGAACTGGTCCGGCTGGACATTCGGCGGGCGGCCCTGTAGTGGAGGTTTTCTGAAAATGGCTTTCTTTGGCTGGCGCCCTTACGTACCCGTGGCCGAACGCCGCGCCAAGGCGTGGAAAGCGGTGGAGAAGCTCCGCAAGAAGGGCAAGGACATCCAGCCGGTCGAGCTGTCGGGGCGTAGCATCGCCGCGAGTTTCTGGGGCAAAGGGTGGTGCGACCATCTCGAGTCATTTTCCGATTTCAGCAACCGCCTGCCCCGCGGACGCACCTACGTGAGAAACGGTTCGGTGTGTCACCTGGAAATCCAGACCGGACGCATCGAGGCGCTGGTGAGTGGTTCGGAACTGTACAAGGTCGCCATCACGATCAAGCCTCTGCCCGGCAAGACCTGGACCGCCATCAAGACGAAGTGCCAGGGGCAGGTCGGGTCCGTGCTCGAATTGCTGCAAGGCAAGCTGTCCGACCATGTCATGGAGGTGGTGAGCGACCGCGCGCGCGGCCTGTTTCCGCAGCCGGGCGAGATTGAACTGAAGTGCTCGTGCCCGGACTGGGCGACGATGTGCAAACACGTGGCCGCCGTGCTCTAGGGTGTGGGCAGCCGGCTGGACCATCGGCCGGAACTGCTGTTTGTGCTACGCGGCGTCGACGCCGAGGAGCTGATCTCGTCTGAAATAGCGTTGCCCACCGGCGCGGCCGTCGCCGCGGGAGACGCGCTCGCGGAAGGCGGGCTCTCCGAGATCTTCGGCATTGATATCGCCACGGAGGACGTGGCCGGCGCAATAGGACCCGGATCCGCGCCCGGGACAGTCTTGGCCCCTCAGGTCGCTGCAAAACGGAGAGGCCGCCGCGCTGCGCCGCCTGAAACACGGCCTCCGACGGAAAAGAAGACGAGGAAGACGCGGGCCGGAAAGAAGCGCGAGCCCGTCTTCGACCCTGATGCGCCAACGGGAGCAGGCATCGCCCGGCTCCGCAAGCTTACCGGGCTTTCCATGGAGGATTTCGCGCGTGAGCTGGGGGTGTCCCTGGCGAGCGTATGCCGTTGGGAAGGCATCCCGGGCCCGCTGCGCCTGTATGCGCGCCCCCTGGCCGCGCTCACCCGCGTGCAAGAAGAGGCCACTGGCGCAAAAGGAAAACGGTCTAACCCCTCCGCGGCCCGTGCGAGACGGTCTTGAATGGCCCGGAGGCGGCGCGAAGCTCCCCTGTGTCTGCGGGGGCGCCGTCTGTAGCCGTGTCGCTTCGTCAGCCGCGGAGTCCGCGGTCCTCGAGCGCCTGCAGTTCCCGGAGTTTCTGCGCAAGGGACTCGTAGACGCCGGGCTTTTCGACCTCTTCCCGGACCCGCGGGGGCAGATAGCGGAGGTCGGAGCACTCCAGTATGGCGGCGATCCATTGGAGTTCGTGAGCTTCGCTGCGCGCGCTGCGGAAGTTCTTGAGGACCTCCGCCAGCAGGCCGGCGTCTACAGGCCGGTTCTGTAGCAACGATTCGCGCCGTGCGCGCGTCAGGACGCTCTCGATGTCGGCTCCGCTGAGTGCGGACACGGTGGTCAGGTCGGGCAACGCCGACTCGGCCAGGTCGAGCTTGAGTTTCTTGGCCATGGCGAGGAACATCTCTCGGCGCTCGTCCGCGGTATCGGGGTAGAACAGCGGGATATGCTCCTCGCAGCGCCCTTGCCGCTTGAGGTCGATGGGAAGCAGGTCGGGGCGGCACGTGAGCAGAAACCAGATGACTTTGCCCCGGTACTGCGTGTTGCCCATCTGCGCGGCGAGTTGGGCAAACACGCGCGCGCTGGTTCCGGAGTCGCCTTCGGCCGTCCGGCTGCCCAACGCCGCGTCGGCCTCGTCGACGATCACGGCCACCGGGCCCAGTTCCCGCACGACCGACAGGATCCGTTCGAGGTTCGCCTCGGTTTCGCCGACATACTTGCTCCGGAAGTTGCGGATGGTGATGCAGGGAATGCCGACCGTGCCCGCATAGCACTGGGCCAAG
>JAMOAF010000396.1 GCA_023621895.1 Planctomycetota bacterium | reverse complement strand
CGTTCGTCAAAAACTTCGTCGCCAGGTGATATCCCGGCGGGGCGAGGGCGGCGCTTAGCGAATCGATCCCGTCGCCGAAGAAATCGTCGACGCGCCCCGAGTTGATGCAGAGCGAGGCCGGATAGCTCAAGGGGAGCGAGGCGGTGAAACTCACGCGCAGCCGCTCGCCGACTCGCATCCGCGTGTTCCCGGTTGGAATCAACCGCGGCACGTCGTCAGCGCTGAGTGTGCCGCGCATCGGCACGGCCTGCGTCTGGCCGCCGACGATCCGGTAATCGCGCCCCTCGTCGTAGGCTCGCCCCCGTTCATTGCGGACGATCGGCGCGCAGCCCGGCCGGCGGACGACGTTTATCAGCCCGGCGTGCTCGAGCTCGGCGCTATCGAACCAGAGTCTGCGGGCTCTCGGGTCTCTCCTGCCGCGCATCTCCAGCCGCAGCTCCACCTCGCCCCCCTGGAGACTGTTGAAGACCAGCTCGTGGCGGGTCCACTCGAGCGTTTCGCTCGGGCTCGTGTGGCGATAGTCCAGGTACCGCTTCTGAACGGAGGCGGCCAGAAACAAGCAGCGGCCGGCCTGGGCATCGTCCGTCTTGACCCAGACGCTGAACCGGAACAGCCGGAACGGCGGCAGCCAGACCTTCTGCACCGCTCCATAACTGATCAGCCGCGACTTTTCCTCCGCATTCTCCAAGCGGAGCGACGAATTCCCATACTGCGCCTGGCTGGTATCGACCTCGATCTTCCGGCCGGGCTGGAGGCCGACAAGCTCCCAGCCGGGTACGCCGCCCCGAGACGGCGTCTCAAAATCGCCGCTGACCAGCGCCAGCGGCGGATCCGCGCAGAGTCGCGCCTCGTCCTTGTCAACCACGTAGAGCACGTCTTTGACGGGCAGCCCCTCGGCAAGATGCGGGTCGAACGGCAGGACCAGGTCGCCCGCGTCAAACGGAAACACGCCCGGGATCAGCGCCAACCCGTGCCGCTCGGCCTCCTTCCGCAGCGCAACCAGCCGCGCCAGATACTGCTTGCCTGCCCGCTGCGGCTGAACCAGGTTAACCGACGGAGCCAGCACCGCTCCATTGTAACCGCTGATCGCCGCCTCGCGCAATCGCTCGCCGGCGCGTGCCAGCTCCGCGTCGCTGGCAAGCTGCGTCTCGCTGATCAGAAACAGCCGATACTCGAGCCTGGCGGACCAGTCGGCTTCGGCCCCCCATGCCGCGCCGGGCGCAAGCGCCGCCAGCAGGGCCAGCGCGGTCAAGCAATAAAATGTTTTCGATAGGTAATGCACGGTAAATCGACCTGCGTGATTCGTGGAAAAAGCGGCTGTTATGATAGCCGCGTGGGCTTGCCCCGCGCTTCGTTACGTACGGATCGACCTGCGTGATTCGTGGAAAAAGCGGCTGTTATGATAGCCGCGTGGGCTTGCCCCGCGCTTATTCAGATAGCCGCGTGGGCTTGCCCCGCGCTTCGTTACGTACGGGTTGTGCCGCAGCGCAGGCCCGCCGCGGGCCAAGCCCACGCGGCGATCACGCTCTCATGCATTCCTCCCGGAATCACGCAAGCTCATTTAGCCGCGAAGCCGCCCCGAGCGCCAAAGCCTCTGCACCAGCACCTGCCAAGCAAACAGCGGCAGCACCTTCTGCCGCGCCGCGCGGCTCGGCTCCCGCGCCAGCCGGTAGAGCCACTCCAGTCCCAGGCGCTGAAACAGCTTCGGCGCCCGGCGGACCTTGCCGACGATCGTGTCGAGCGTTCCGCCGATCCCCAGGCAGAGCGGGACCTTCAGCCCGGGGCCATACTGGCGCATCCAGTTCTCCTGCCGCGGGCTGCCCAGCGCGACGAACAGGATATCGGCCCGCGAATCGTTGATCTCATCGACCAGGGCCTCCATCGCCTCGGCCGCCACGTAGCCGTTCGCCCGGCCCACGATCCGGATTCCGGGGTACCGCCGCTTCAGTTCCAGCGCCGCCGCGGCGCTCACCTCCTCACTGGCGCCGTAAATGAAAATCCGGTGACCCTTGGCGGCGGCGTGCCGGCAGATTTCCTGCATCAGGTCCGCCCCCGGCACGCGGCCGAT
>JAMOAF010000550.1 GCA_023621895.1 Planctomycetota bacterium | reverse complement strand
GCTCTTGGAGCAGGACCTGGTGGCCGCCCTGATTCCTTTGAAAGAGGGCGAGCATGCCCTGGAGATTCAGCTCACGCTGCGGCCGCCGGCGGCGTCTGAGTCGGTGGAGCTTGGTAAGACGAACTTTGGCTTGCTTGCCGTGCGCGTGGCCAAGACGGTGTCCGCCCATTTTGGCGGCGGGGCCTTGACCAGCAGCGAAGCGCGGCAGGGCGAAGAAGCGGTCTTCGGTCAGCCCGCTCGGTGGATGGACTACAGCGGACCGGTGGCCGTCGGGCAGGGTCCGGACCGCAAGTCCGTCGTGGAAGGGATCACGTACTTCGATCATCCGCGGAATCCTCGCTATCCCGTCAACTGGCACGTGCGGGAGGACGGATGGATGGGCGCGGCCTTCTCGATGAACGACGGCTACACGATCACCGCGGACGCTCCGCTTGTGCTCCGCTACCTGCTCCAAGCCCACCGCGGCGCTTACGATCATGCCAAGGCGCAAGCGCAGCATGAGCAGTTTGCGAACCGGCCGGGCTTCAGAATCTCCAAATCGACCAAGCCGCATTGCCAGTATGAAGTGGCGCGCGCCGATTAGCCCGGATTCATGAGCTACTCGTTAACCCGACGCGTAAGCGAGGCCACCCGATCATAACCCGACGCGTAAGCGAGGCCGCCCGATCATAACCCGACGCGTAAGCGAGGCCACCTAATCACAACCCGACGCGTAAGCGAGGCACGAACTGATCGTGGACCTTAAGCGTAGGCAACGGCGGTTAACGCGAGTTAGCCCCGCTTACGTGTCAGGGTACGCCGCCTCGCTTACGCGTCGGGTTACGATGGTACACGGCCTCGCTTACGCATCGGGTTACGATGGTACACGGCCTCGCTTACGCGTCGGGTTACGATGGTACGCGGCCTCGCTTACGCGTCGGGTTACGATGGTACGCGGCCTCGCTTACGCGTCGGGTTACGATGGCGCGCGATGTGTCGGAGAATCTCCGGCGCATGACCAGTCCGGGTCAAGGGGTCCTGACGCCCTGTTTCTTACGAGAATTCATAGCGGAAGCGGCCGCCGTCTGCCATGGAAACGCGGACCTCGTTGATCGGTTCTCCGCCGGTCATCCGGGCGAGGAACTCCGAGGCCAGGTCCGGCAGCAGCGTGCGGGTGAGGATGTGGTCCACGTTGCGCGCGCCGCTCTCCACCTCGGTGCAGCGGCCGGCGATCCCGGCGACCAGGTCGGGATCGTAGGCGAGCCTTGCCCGGTGGCTCTCCCTGATCCGTCGGGCGATCCGGTCGAGCTGCAATTCCACGATCTTGCGCAGGACCTCGTCGCCCAGCGGAAAATAGGGCAGAATTGTTACCCGGCCGAGAAACGCCGGCTTGAACGTCTTGACCAGTTCCGGGTGCAGGGCCTCGGCCAGGGCCTCCGCGCTGGGGCAGGTCTCCGGATCGGCGCAGAGCTTCATGATCAGGTCCGTGGCCGCGTTGGAGGTCATCAGGATCACGGTATTCTTGAAATCGATGTCGCGGCCCTCGCCGTCGCGAAGCGTGCCCTTGTCGAAAACCTGGTAGAAGATGTCCTGCACGCCGGGATGGGCTTTTTCCATTTCATCGAGCAGGACCACGCTGTAGGGCCGCCTCCGGACCGCCTCGGTCAGCACGCCCCCTTCGCCGTAGCCCACGTAGCCCGGCGGCGAGCCCATCAGGAGCGAGACCTTGTGTTCCTCCTTGAATTCCGACATGTTGATCACCGTCATGTTTTGATCGCCGCCGTAGAGCAGCTCGGCCAGGGTGATCGCCGTTTCGGTTTTGCCGACGCCGCTCGGGCCGACCAGCAGGAACACGCCGATCGGCCTGCGCGGATCGGTGAGGTTCGCCCGCGAGGTGCGGATCCGCTGGGCGATCGCGTCCAGCGCGTGCGACTGGCCGACGACGCGCCGCTCCATTTGCTCCTTGAGGGAGAGAACCGTGCGAATCTCGTCGGTGACCATGCGGCCGACCGGGATGCCCGTCCACCCGGAAACCACCTCGGCGATCGCCTGCGAATCGACGCAGACGTGCATCAGCGGGGCGTCGCCCTGGAGGTGCGCCAATTGGCTGGAGAGTTCCTGGAACTCCTTGCGGAGCTCGTCGTTGCGCTGCGGCGCAAGCTCCGCTGCGCCTGGGGCTTCGGCGGCCGGCTGCGCGGGGGCCGCCTGGTGGGGCTCTTGGCCGCCGGCGGGCGTCTTGCCTTCGAGCTGCTCGCGGACGCGGCGGATGCGGCCGACGAGCTCGGCTTCCTCTTTCCAGCGTGCCTCGACGGATTCGAGCTCCTTCCGCGCCGCCTCCCGCGCCTCGGTCACCTCGGCGATGCGATCGCTATTTTTCGCCCCCGCGAGGCTCTCGCGCTGGAGGATTTCCAGGCTGATCGTGAGCTGCTCGATCCGCCGGCGGCAATCCTCCACGGCCGGCGGCGTCGCCGTGTGGCTGATGGCCACGCGCGCCGAGGCCGTGTCGAGCAGGCTGACCGCCTTGTCGGGAAGCTGCCGCCCGGAAATATAACGGTGCGAGAGCTTGACCGCGTCGGTCACGGCCTCTTCGAGGATGCGGATGTTGTGATGCCGTTCGAGGGTGTCGACCAGTCCGCGCATCATCTCGATGCCCGCCGCCTCGCTCGGTTCTTCGACTTTGACAACCTGGAAGCGGCGCGCCAGCGCGGCGTCCTTTTCGAAATATTTCTTGTACTCGGCCCAGGTTGTCGCGGCGATCGTGCGGAGTTCACCACGGGCGAGGGCGGGCTTGAGCAGGTTGGCCGCGTCGCCCTGGCCGGCCTGCCCGCCGGCGCCGATCATCGTGTGCGCCTCGTCGATGAACAGGATGATCGGCCGGGAAGACGCCTTGACCTCTTCGATGACGGATTTAAGCCGGTTCTCGAACTCGCCCTTGATTCCCGCCCCGGCCTGGAGCAGGCCGAGATCGAGCGTGCGAATCGCCACGTCCTTCAGCGGCGGCGGGACGTCGCCCTCGGCGATCCGCAGGGCGAAGCCCTCGACCACGGCGGTCTTCCCCACGCCCGCCTCGCCGGTGAGGATCGGGTTGTTCTGCCGCCGCCGCGTGAGGATGTCGACGACCTGGCGAATCTCGGTGTCGCGTCCGAGGACGGGATCGATCTGGCCCAGCCGGGCCCTTTCGGTCAAGTCGATCGTGAACTGATCGAGCGTCTTGGTTCCGTGCGCTCCCATGGCGCCGATCGGCCGCTGGGCCGGCCCGGCGGCCGGCGGCGCGGCGGCCGCCGACCTGGCCTCGTCGGTGCCGGCCGTGATGTCGGCGAGGTCCTTGCGGATCGCCTCCGGCGAGATTTTTTCGAACTGGCGTGATGCCTCGCGGGCGACGCGGGCGAGACTCTCCTCGGAGACCAACGCGCAGAGCAAATGCCCCGAGCGGACTTCAAACGCGCCGAACTCGATCGAGGCGACGATCCAGGCTTCGCGGACGAGCTTCACCAGGTCGGGCGAGAGCGCCGGGCTGCGCGAGTTGCCCGTCTTGAGGTGATCGACGACGCGCGTCAAGTCAGCGATCAGTCGCGAGTTGTCGATTTCGAAATACCGCAAGACCGCCGCCAGGTCCGTATTGGGCGATTCGGCCAGCTTGAGCAGCCAGTGCTCGATTTCCACTTCGTAATTCGTGCGCGCCAGGCAGAGCCCGGCGGCGCTTTCGAGGCCATTGCGGCAGGTCGGGTTCAACTTACCCACCAGGGACTTCAAGACTCGGTAATCCACGATTCTCCCTCCAATGAGAAAACGGCGTCTGACACATCGCGCGCAAACGGCCGGGAGCGTATCCAGATATTCCAACCCAAGCGGGGCGCGTCGGCATCCGTGCTTCCAAGAACGCACCAGGGAACCTCCTCGCCCACCAACACCGGCTGCACGTCGAAATCGAACTGCGGCCCCACGTAGGAGCGGATCATCTGCGAGAGCGGCCGCAGCAGCGGGCCGTCGGGCAGGAACTGCCGAAAACGGTCGCGCGTCATCGGGCCCAGCCGCACCCGGAATTTGCCCTCCGCGTCCCAGACCCGCTCGCCCAACAGGACGCTCGCGCCCAACTGATTGTTCAAACCCTCGGGCAGCTCGCGCGAGGGCATGGCCGACTGATCCTCGCGGTCCAGGTAAAGCCATCGCCCCAGGAACTGGCGGACGGAGGCCGGCAAACCGAGATCGTCACCGACGATCTGCTCGAGCGAGACGGCCGCGGGGACGCGGCGGCTGAAATGCCCTCCGTAGAAGAGGAACGCCTGGTCGTCGAAGGCCATCCGATTGCGGAGTCCGCCGGTGCCCAGGCCCACCAGGCTCAGCAGGCTGGCGGTGAGCAGGTCGGCGGCCTCGGGTCCCTCGGCAATCTCCGCCCGTTCATACGCCGCATGGAACCGGTATTTCTCCCATGCCCGGTAGAACAGGGAAATCGCCCGGTGATGGAAGAGGTCAAGAAAATCGCGCAAGGCGAAATCTTTCTCCCGGATGCGCTCGATCAGCAGCGAGGTGTAATGGGTAGGCAGGACGCCGCAGGGGCCGGTCAGCCCCATGAAGGCCACGGTCATGTCCGTGCCGCGAGGACCGGAATCTTCGCCCGCCGCGGGCCGCGGCTTGATTTCGCGGATTTCCCCGGCCGGAAACCTGTGGGAAGGAAATGCCCGGAAGCGAACCGCCTCTTTCTTCGGATCGTAGTCATAGCCTACCGGCTCGGCTGGGCCGGCGCCGCGCTGCCCGTCCGCATGGGCAAACCGCTCCAGGAGGCGGACCGCCTGAAAGAAATCGAATCGGTGGGGTTCCTCCAGCAACTGCTGTCTTAGAGGAGCACCGTCTCGCCCGCTCGAGGTCGCCATTTGCGCAACGCTCCTTCGCGCTGGTTGGTCGTTACAATCAACCTGGAAAACGAGTTGATCGAGCAATAAAGGCCGAGGAATCGCTCGAGCACGCAGGCAAACAGGTAAGCCCCGGTGCCCGAGAACTTGCTCTCGTCGAGGTGGATCGCGACTTCGACTCCCCGGCAGACGCCTCCCCGGTAATCGCCGGCAACGCGGCCGACGACCCGGCGGCCGGCGATCCGGAGCACGCCGTCGATCATCGAGCGGGTCTCGGCGGAGTCGGCAAAATCGTAGAGCTTGAGAATCTCCCGCAGGGCGTCCGCGCCGGTTTCACCGTCGGTGAGGGAGACGTGCCCGAGCGACAAGTGGGAAATCAGCCGCCAGAGATGGCCCTTGCGTTCGGCCGGGCGGTAAGTCGGCGTCGGCCGGGTCAGGCACTCGATCGCCGCAAAGGGCCCGCCCTTCGACAAGCGAAGCCGCAGTTGCCCCTGCCCGAAGGGGAGCCGATGAGGCAGGTTGCGATTCAGGCACGTTGTCTCCACGGCGAGCGTCCAATCGGCGGCCGCGAACGGCTCGAAATCGAGGTCGACGAGCGAGAGATGGACCTCCGTGCCTTCGTCGGGCTCGCCGCCAGCCTGCCCGGCGGCGCTCCGCGTGGCATACCAGAATGCCCCCTGTCCGCGGCGGGCCGCATGCCCAAACGAGAAGAACGGCAAGAACTCGATCTTCCGGTTGTCCGGCGAGGTGGCCGTCACGCGGTGGATCGAGTAGACCTCGTGGGCGCGGGGGCGGCGCGCGTCGGGAATCACCCGGTACTGGGTCTGCCTGTGCGTCAGCGCAATCGGTTCGGCTCGCTGCGCAAACAGGTTGACGATCGGAGTGCACCCCATCTGGAACATGTCGGCGGCGACGTTTCTCTCCAAGTCCGTCGACGACCGGTCGAAGTAGATGAACACGTCGAGGCTGTCGCCGGCCCGCGCTCGTTCCGGCGGCTCGAAGCAGGCCAGATCGAAGAAGAGAAATTTCTGCGGGAAGGTGAAAAACTCCGTCAGCAGGCGGTAGCCGAGCATCGAGCGGTTCGTGTAGGGCAAGAGGCCTTCTTCGCGCTCGAACCCGACCGGGCGAATCCACTCGCCGCCGGCCCGCGCGGCAAGCAGCTTGCCGTCGCGCCCGGCGATCGCCACGCCGAGCGCGTTGTTCAGGAGCATCTCGTGGATTGCGTAGACATGCTGGGTCTGGCCTTTCAAGAAAAACCGCAGCCAGGGGATGGCCAGGTCGCCAAAACCCATTTGCGGAACGGTGCAGCGGAAGGCAAGGCGCAGCACCGACTCCGCCTTCGATGCAAAAACCGTCTCCGGCGATTGGAAAGGGCGGCTGGCCAGCTCGGCCGCCGCCAGTTCAATCGGCCATAGCGTGACCGGATACGCCGTGCGGAAGCGGCACGGCTGTCCCTCGATGGGGTCCGTCTCCAGCACGGCATCCCCGGGAACCGCATAGCCGGTGGTCAATTCCCCCTGGGTGCGATCCAGGACGAACCTGGCGATCGCCATCGAGGGGATCGGCGCCAGGTAGTGGGGATAGAGCACGTTGAGAAAGGCGGCGGTGATCTCCGGAAAGTCGTCGTCGAGCTTGCAGCGAATTCGTGCGCTCAAGTAGGCGAACGCCTCGATCAGCCGCTCGACATGCGGATCCTCCGCCGAGTCGGCGGTGAGTTGCAGCCGCCCGGCGATCTTCGGGTGGGTCTCGGCGAATTCTCCGCCGAGCCGGCGGAGAAAAGAGAGTTCACGGTTGTAATAGGAAAGCAGTTCATCGCCCATCGGCGGCTCCCTTGACCTCGACCGTGCCCGTGGCCGGCTCGACGGCCGAATCGAACGAGACGGGCTCGGGCGCCGGTTCCGCGTAGAGGACCGCGTCGATGCGGAATCTCAACGTGCGATCGAGCGGTTCGACATTCGTGCGCATCTCGACCCGCACGCTCTTGAATCGCGGCTCGAATCGCCGTATCACGGCCTCGATCGTCCGCCGGAAGTCCTCCCGCGAACCCAGCGCCGCCAGTTCGGCCGAAGTGATGTCGGGGATTCCATAACCGACCAGCGATCGCTCGAGTTCGGTCAGGTCGTTTGGCCAGCCGGTGGGCCTCCAGCGCGTGTTGAGCAGGTTCTCGAGGTCGCGGCGCACACTCTGCTTCAATTCGCGGAGGACCTGTGCCCGCGACTTGGCCGTTTCGCGCGTGTCGCCGGGGCTGTCGTCGATCAGCCGATCCAGCACCGAGGGCAACAGCAACTGTTTGGATGAAATCTTAGCCATTCTCTTGCGCCCGCGCCGGTGCGGAGAAACACAGATCGTTGATTGCCAGGATACCCCGCGTCTCTTCCCCGAGAAGAAACATCTTCTGGCCCGCGCCGCGGACCGGGCCCCCATCGGCCTGGCGCCAATCGGTGGACCTTCCCAGGCGGAGTTGGTCCTCGGCTTCGGCGTGAGTCCCGGCGTAGAGGGCGGGCAGGTAGACCTCGCCGTCCGGGCCGCCGGCGACCACCATGTGGACTCGCCGCCAGAGCAGATCGCGGGGCCGGACCGGGGGTCGGAACTCGATCAATTCAACCCTTTCCATGGGAATCCAGTAGTACTTGCCGTTGGTCGTGCAGACTTCGAAGAAAGAGGCGGTCAGGTCATCGAGGTCGCGGATGTCGTCAAACGCCTGGCCTTCCGAGACCACCCGGCTTCTGGGCCGGAGCTCTTCCGCTCGGGCCAGCAGCGCCGCCGCCTCGCCCTGCTGCCCCTCCCGGATGCGAATCGACGCCGCCAGGTGCAGCTCCAGCCGCTCGCCCGGCTGGTCGAGCAGCTCGGGGACGCGGCCCTCGGTGAAGAATTGCCGCCGGGCTTGTTCGGCGCGGATCAATTGGCGAAACATGGTGATTCCCAGGACCGACTGGGGGTCCAGCTCGCCGAGGGCATCGAGCTGCCGGTCCGCCTTCTCCAACTCGCCGGCGAAGCACAGCAGTTCGGCCAGCAGGCCCCGCCGGCTGGCGTCCGTGGGATTCCGCTTGACCTGGTCGGTTGCGGCGGCGATCGCCTCCCCGAGCCGCCCGGCCTGAAACAGTTCGCTTGCATTCATGACCTGGTTCCCCGCATTGGTTGGGCCGCCTCCGACCCGCTCGGCGCTTGCTCAGCCGGGACGCCCCGGCGAGAGCTCGGTCGTCACTTTCACACTCCCCGTCAATTCATCCAAATCAAAGTGCGGCCAAAGATGGGCCACGCAGAGGTAGCAGCCCGGCTTGCCGGGGTGCGGCCGGACCTGAACCGCCGCCTCGCGCAACGGGTACTCCGCCTTGACTTCGGGACTGGCGTCGCGGTCGGACGTGACGTACCGGTGCAGCCAGTCGTGCAAGAACCGCTCGCACTCGCTCGCCTCCAGGAAGGAGCCGATCTTGTCGCGGGCGATGATCTTCAAATAGTGCGCGAATCGCGACACGCAGAGCATGTATTGGAGCAGGGCGGACATCCGCGCGTTGACCGTCGCCGCCATCTCGTCGTAACGCTTGGGTTTCTGCACCGAACAATTGGTGTAGAACACCGAGAGTTCCGTGTCCTGGCAATGGCAGAGGGGGATGAACCCCAGGTCGCTCAGCTCCTGCTCGAGCGGGTCGGTGATCAAGACTTCCGTCGAGCACTTGGGGACGACTCCCATCCGGTCGGTGCCAAAACAGTGAACCGGCAGTCCGGGAACGACGCCTCCGCCGTCGATCGAGCGGCGGACGCCGCGAATTCCGGCCAGCCACCGCGACTCGTCGAACGAGTGGCAGAGGACGGCCGCGAATGCGTACGCCGCGTTGCCCCAGAGATAGCCGCTGCCGTCGGGGCTGCCGGTCTGTTCGCGAAACACGAAACCGTCCACGCGCGATCCGTCGTCCTCATACGGTTTACGCATCAGGACGCGCGGCAGGGTCAGCCCCACGAACCGGGCGTCTTCCGTTTCCCGAAACGCTCTCCACTTGAGGTAATCGAGCTGCTCGAAAGTCCGGGGCAGATCGAGGGAGCGCTCGAGCGCCTGGAAATTCTCCAGCTCGAGCATCGAGGGGTGCGCCGCGGCGACGAACGGCGCAAACGCCGCGGCCGCCACTTGGGAGACGGTCGCCAGAACGCTCACGTCGTCGATCGGATGGGCCGCGCTGGCCCTGGGGTGGATCTCGTAGTCGCCGATCAGCACGCCGAACGGCACTCCACCCGGCGTGTCGAATTCCTCGCTGTAGATTTTGCGGAACAACTGGCTCTGGTCGAATTCGGAGGCGCGCTGCACGTCGCGCGCGAGCTCTTTCCAGGAGAGGTTGAGCACGCGGACCTTGAGGTTCTCGACGTCGTCCGCCTGGTCGACCAGGTAGTTCAGCCCGCGCCAGGAGGCTTCGAGCTTCTGGAATCTCTCGTGGTGGAGGATCGCGTTGACCTGGTCCGTGATCAGCGTGTCGAGCCGCGCGATCTGGCGGCCGAGACTCTCCGCCACCTCGCCCTTGGTCACCCGCTCCCCAGGCGGCGCCGACCAGGCAAGCCATTTTTTCAGGGCTTCGGCGGGCGGGGCCGCAAGGAACGCATTCAAGCGGTCCGCGGCCTCGCCGCGGCCGCCCGCAGTGGCGGCGATCGCCGTCTCGACCAGGATCGCCTGGCCCGACGGCGCCGGCGCGGCGCCGCGGCGGTCGCCGCCGGGCCGATCCACCTGGACCGCGCCGGCTGATGACGCGGAGCGCCGGCTTTGTTCGATCGAGCCGTCACCCATCGATGCATGCTTTCCGCGCTGGGGCGCCGCGCACCTTGGGGGGGGGCGCGAGCCGGAGACGAGAAGAACGCGACTGTAACCGTTTACGGGGGGCCGTCCCCGCTGTTGCGGCAGGCCGCGCCGATCACCGGCGCGGCCGCGCGCATCGTCCGCAACACGCGGACCGTTTTCCACGGACCGTCCCGGCTACTTGCTGAGCTGGGGTATTCTGGCGACCAGCCGCAGCGACGTGGTCAGCTCCTCCATTTGCAGCCAGGGCCGCAGCCAGGCCACGGCGTTGTAACTGCCCGGCGCCCCGGGCACTTCCCGCACCTCGATCTTCGCCTCGCGGAGCGGGTACCTGGCCTTGGCCTCCGCGCTCGGCTTCGAATCGGCGCTGACGTAATTCGTGATCCAGCGCTCCAGCCACGCCTGGCAATCCTCGACCTCCATGAACGAGCCGATCTTGTCGCGGGCGATGACC
>JAMOAF010000291.1 GCA_023621895.1 Planctomycetota bacterium | reverse complement strand
GAGCAAGCCCGCAAATGGCGGAAAATGCTGGGCGGCGGCATGCGGCAAGCCGGTTTCCTGGCGGCCGCCGGAATTGTCGCCCTTGAGAAAATGACGGAACGCTTGGCGGAAGATCACGAAAGCGCCAGCCGCCTAGCGGAAGGTCTGGCGGCGATACCGGGCATCACCGTTGACCTCGGGGCAGTTCAGACGAACATTGTTTTCTTCGATTTCAGCGGGATCAATGTGGCGCCGGCGGCTTTCGCGGCGGCTCTGCGCCGGGCCGGTATCAATACCAGCATCGGCGGCGCCGCGCGCACCCGGTTTGTGACTCATCACGGCATCACGGCAGAGGATATCGGTTATACTCTGGAGGTCATTAAAAGAGCGGCCGGCGAAGGACAATAATCGGCAGCCGATCAGGCGGCGGCGGACAAAAAACGTCAAAAACAGCAGCGGCGGGTTTTCGCCCGCCGCTGCTTTCCCAAATCCGGACCGGGACAGTTATTGTTTTAAGTCCCGCTTATCCTTTGTCACTTCTGATTTTTGCCAGGCGCTCCCGGATTTCTTTTTCCCGGCCGCGGTCCGTCGGCCGGTAATAAGTAACGGGGCCCAGGCCGTCCGGCAGATATTGCTGCGGCACGAAGGCGCCGGGGAAGTCGTGGGGATATTTGTAACCGACGCCGTGGCCGAGCCGTTCCGCGCCGGGATAACTCGCGTCCCGCAGATGCGGCGGTACGGAGCCGGCTTTCTTCGCCACCACATCTTTGCTCGCGGCGTCGATGGCGGCGACGACCGCGTTGCTCTTCGGGGCGGCCGCGATGTAGATGACGGCTTCCGCAAGGGGAATGCGTGCCTCCGGCAACCCGATGAACTCGACAGCCTGGGCGGCGGCGGCGGCGATGAGCAGAGCCTGGGGGTCGGCGAGACCGACGTCTTCCGCCGCGTGGACGAAGAGACGCCGGGCGATGAAACGGGGATCCTCGCCGGCGTCGAGCATCCGGGCGAGCCAATACAAGGCGGCGTCCGGTTCCGAGCCGCGAAGGCTCTTGATGAAGGCGGAGATCGTGTCGTAATGGTTGTCGCCGCTTTTGTCATATTGAAGGACGCGCCGCTGAATTGATTCTTCCGCGACCGGCAAGGTGATGCGGATTATCCCACCCGGGTCCGGGGCGGTTGTCAAGGCGGCCAATTCCAGGGCGTTCAGGGCCGTGCGGGCATCGCCGTTGGCCACATCGACGAGATGGTCGAGCGCAGCCTCTTCCGTCTCGAGCGGCAGACGGCCAAGACCTCTTTCTTTGTCCCGCAAGGCATTTCGCAGGATAGCCCGGATATGCTCGTTCCCGAGCGGCTCCAGACGGAAGAGGCGGGAACGGGAAATGAGAGCCGGGTTCAGTTCGTACGTTGGGCTTTGCGTCGTCGCCCCGATCAGAATAATGGTCCCGTCCTCGACATAAGGCAGGAGGGCGTCCTGCTGGCTTTTGTTGAAGCGGTGGATTTCGTCGATGAAGACAACCGTCCTCCGCTCATATTGACCGAGACGCTCCCGGGCTTCCCGGACGACGCGCCTGATGTCGGCCACTCCGGCGGCGACGGCGTTGAGCTGCTCGAAATAAGCTTTGGTAGTGTCGGCGATGATGCGGGCGATAGTCGTCTTGCCGGTGCCGGGCGGTCCATAGAAAATGAGGGAATGGAGCTGATCAGCCTCGATGGCCCGCCGCAGCAGCTTGCCGGGGCCTAAGATGGCGTCCTGGCCGTATAATTCGTCCAACGTCCGCGGCCGCATCCGGGTTGCCAGAGGTGCCTGGGTCCGAGTCAGCTCTTCCCGGTGGTGATCGAACAGATTCATCATCTCAGCCTCCTTGCCAGCAGTTAATAGCATCAAGTCGAGAGTTACGACGAAAACGGAAAACGCCGGCGGCGGTTTATGCTTTATTAATTCCCGCCGGCCGGGATATTTCCTTTATCGTCCGGGAGAAGACAATTGCGAAAAGGACGGAGAAACTATGAAAGCAATGAAAATAATCACCAGGTTTGCCGTTCTGCTGACCGGACTTTTTCTCTGTGCGGCAGGAATTGTTTTCACTATCA
>JAMOAF010000096.1 GCA_023621895.1 Planctomycetota bacterium | reverse complement strand
CACCCGCACCCGCACCCGCACCCGCACCCGCACCGGCGCCCGCGCCCGCGCCGCAGGGGCCATCGGCTCCGCGGGCCTAAATGAGCTTGCGTGATTCGTGGAAAAAGCGGCTGTTATTCAGATAGCCGCGTGCGCCTTGCCCCGCGCTTCGTTACGTACGGGTTGTGCCGCAGCGCAGGCGCGCCGCGTGGCAAGCCGAAAGCGGCTATCACGCTCTCGTGAATTCCTCCCTAAAATCACGCAAGCTCATTTAGGCCCGCGGAGCCGATGGCGCCGGCGGCGCGGGCGCCGGTGCGGGCGCCGGTGCGGGCGCCGCCGGCTGATTGGTCGCCGGGAGCGGCTGGGGCGCCTGGCTGCCGAGGCGGATTTGCCATCCGCCGCCCAAGGCTCTGTAAAGCTGAATCAGGTTTTGGGCAACCGAGCCCTCGGCAACGGCCAGTTGGTCCTCCTGCTGGGTCAAGGTCTGCTGGATGTTGAATACGCGGTTGAAATCGACTCTACCCTCGCGGTACTGGCTGGTAACCAGCTCCACCGACTCGCGCGCGGCGTCGGTGCTCTGCGCCAACGAGCGGACCTGCTGCTGCGACTTGAGGAAGCCGACGATCGCGTTCTCCGCCTCGGCATTGGCTTGCAGGACAACGTTCTGATATTGCACGGCCAGTTGCTGGAACCGCGATTCCTGGACGCGGATGTTGTTGGTCAATCGCCCGTAGTTGAGGATGTTCCAGTTGAACGCGGGACCGATGCTGCCCGCAAAAGAGTTCGCGTTGAAAAGATCCTCGAAGCTCATCGCGTCGAAATACATCGTGCCGTTGATGACGAAGTGGGGGTAAAGCTCGGAGGTGGCCACACCGATCATCGCACTCTGGGCCGCGACCTCGCGTTCCGCGCGGCGGACGTCCGGGCGGCGGCGGAGCAACTCCGCGGGAATGCCCACGGCGACCTGCGGCGGGGCGCCGGGAATGCCCCGATGGCCGGCCAGCACCTGGTCCAGGTCTTGGGGCGGCATCCCCAAGAGAATGCACAGCCGGTTGACGGCCTGCCTGCGGTTGGACTCGAGCGGGCGAATGCTGGCCTCGGTCTGGGCCAGGTTCGATTGGCCTTGCGTCACGTCGAGCTTCGTCACGACGCCGTTCTTAAATCGCTCTTCGGCAAGATTCAGGCTGCCCGTCTGAATTTCGACGTTCTGCCGGGCATACGCCAGCCGCTGCTCGGCGATTCGCACATCCGTGTAGTTGCGGGCAACGTCGGCCACGAGCAGGACCAAGACGTCGTCGTAGTTCTCCACCGAGGCGTCGAGGTTGGCGTCGGCGGCCTCGATCGCGCGGCGGAACCGGCCCCAGAAATCGAGTTCCCATGCCAGGTTGGCCCCAAGGTTCCACGTGCTGTAGGGCTGGGCGAATATCCCGCCGATGCGGCTGTTCTGGCTGACTTCGGTGCGGGTGTAGTCGCCGAAGGCCTGCTGCCCCTGGGGAAACAGGGTACCGGCGGCGATTGCCCGCTGGGCACGGGCTTCCATGATCCGCAGTCCGGCGACGCGGAGCGAGAGGTTCTGGCGGTAAGCCGAAGCGATCAGTTGGTCGAGGATCGGGTCGTTGAACGTCCGCCACCAGGCCGCGTCGTCGATCGGCCCAACGTTCAAGGCGGGCTCCTCCGCGTCGAGCCAGTGATCGGCCACCGGCGCGGCCGGCTTGCAGTAGTTCGGCCCAACCTTGAAGCCGTTGGCGATATACTCGCGAGTTCCCGTGCATCCGGCGCAAAGCATCAAAACGGTAGCGGCCAGAACGGACAACGCTGGGCAACTCTTTCGCGGGGGTGCGAAGCTGGTTGACAACGCATCCTCCGGGGCAGTTCGGCAGGATTTCATGGCATTTTCTCCGCGACAATTGGAATACGACGCTTTGTCGCTATAATCGTCCTGGCGCATCCGGTTCGCATAGCATTTGCGGAAACGGCCGCAGAGTCTTTGCGACCGGTATACGCCGTGCCAGAATCAGAAACGGCACGCCAAGAAGCCAAGGCCGCAAAGTCCGCGCGATCGGCACGCGCGGCAACCGAAGAGGTCAAGAAA
>JAMOAF010000390.1 GCA_023621895.1 Planctomycetota bacterium | reverse complement strand
CGCGGGGCAAGCCCACGCGGCTATCTGAATAACAGCCGCTTTTTCCACGAATCACGCAAGCTCAACAACCCGTACGTGACGAAGCGCGGGGCAAGCCCACGCGGCTATCTGAATAACAGCCGCTTTTTCCACGAATCACGCAAGCTCATTTAACGATGTGCCTTCGGCACGGCAAGAACCGGCCACCGTCGACTCACGAGCCCTGCGCACTCCCCGACTGGCCGTGAGGGCATCTCGGGCGCGACCTGCGTTCCCGACCCCTTTGAATATCGCGTCTCGCACCCAAGCCGACCTGGCCCCCCGCGTGACCGCGTCAAAGCGCTACGGAACAACCTGGAACTGTCTCTCCACCGTCGTGCCGGTCAATACATCCCATGCCTGCATTGTCCACGTGCCGGTTGTCTCATTCACGGCCAGCGGGATCCGCAGCGCGAGCCGGCCGGCCCGAGCGAGCACGTTTCTCGCGTAGTGCGCGACCGTCCGGCCCGAAGCGTCGCGGAGTTCGACGTGCAGCACGTGATCGCCGAGCGGCTTGCCGTCGCCGCGGACTTCACACCGGAATTCAACTTCGCTGCCGGCTGATACGCGCTCGGGCCCTTGCGCTTCGAGGCCGGTCACGCGGTAGGGTAACACTGCATAAACCGCCGTTTCGCCGGGGGCCAGCGTGGTGACGAGCGCGCCGGTGTTGCCCTGATACTTCTTCGCGCGAACGTCGTAGACGTGCCCCGATCGTGCGAAGCGGAACCGCACGGGCTCGGCGTCGTCGCAGCGGCGGTGATCTCGAATCAAGGCGTGGACCGCGATCGGACCGCGCGTGAACGTGTTCCGCTCGTAGCATCGCGGCGGACGGTCGCCCGCTGGCGCCTCGGCCACGACGCTCGCCGTCACGCCCGCCAGCCGGGCGATCTGGCCGACCAGCTCGCGCGTGACCATGTCGTAAGGCGGGAAATAGAAGTTGAGGTAGATCGTCAACCCCTTGCCCTGCTTGCGGACGAGCACGGCCGGCTCGCCCGTCGCATGGGCGGCCAGGGCCCGAGCGCCGCTGGCCGCGACGGTCTCCCGTCCAAAGAGTTCGACCTGGCGCCCCGCAAGATCGATGCCTTCGCCGGCAGCCGTGAAATTGACCTTTGTCCGGCCGTAGTGCACCTTGCCTTCGCCCCGGTCGACGCCGAACAGTTGCACCAGCGGCGACGATCCGGCCGGCGGCGTGCCGTGCTCATCCGTTCGCAGGCAGCGAAGATCGCCGATGAGGATGCCTCCCTCGTCCACGTAGGCCTGAAGCTTCTCCACGAGCGGCCGCGAGATCGCCACCGTAAACGGCAGGAAGAGCACCGGGTATTGCCGGAGGATGCCGGACGAAAGGATCTGATCGGGCGCCAGGTAAACGTAGTCGAGCTGCTGTTCATTGAGGTGCTGGCGGAAATGGAGCGCGCTCATGTAGTGCGTGCCGAAGCTGTCGCTGCCGGGCTGTTCGTTCGGCTCGGGCTCGTCGCTCGCCGATTCGCACCAGGAGACCAGCATTGAAGGATACGACCACAAGAGGGCGATTTTCGGCTGCTCGCGCTCGTATTCCATGAAGAGCTTTCCGCAGCCGGCACGGAGGTCGCACATCGCCTCGGCCACTGCGCTCGAATAGGCGGTCCGTTGCAGGCTGGGATAAACCAGCGACCACGAAATGCCCCGCGGCACATCCATCGAGCAGGTGGCATAGTAGCTCACGCCCCGTGAACCGTGCAGCGCCAGCCACCAGGGCTCGTAGTGGGCCGCCGCCGCGCGGTGGTCGTAGCCGATCCAGCCGTAGTTGAAGAACACGCCGTCCTGGCCTGCCGCCGACTTGGCGCCGCGGGCGGCGCGCGACTCGGGCGTTTCAACAAAGCTCCGCCAGATGTCGAAAATCGCCTTCTGGCCGGGCAATTTGATCGCCTCGGAGTATTCCTGGCCCCAGCCGAAGCCGACTTGCGTGCAGAGCTTCCAGTAGTCGTTGCCGTTGAACGGGTCCGCGCCGAAGGTGTTCGTGTGCCCCACCGGGGTCTGCGGCGCGACCTGGTGATAGGCCTCGGTGATCGTCCTGCA
>JAMOAF010000098.1 GCA_023621895.1 Planctomycetota bacterium | reverse complement strand
GTACAATATCGTCGCCGTTAACATGTCTTTCGGCCATGGACGATTCGATCAGTCAGAAAGCGGAGCGTTCTCGGACGAGATAGGCGAGCTCACGGTAAGAGGTGTTTCTGTCGTTGCCGCTGCCGGCAACGATCATGGACCAGATTCCTCCGATGTGGGCATAGCCTACCCGGCCGCTGACATCAACGCCATTGCTGTGGGTGCCGTGTATGATGCAAACGTAGGTGAGCAGGTCTTCGTCACTCCCACCAACGGTTCTCTCACAGCGCGCTCGACACAGGCAGATCGCATTACGTCGTTCACTCAGAGAGGATCGCTATTGGACGTCATGGCGCCGGGATCTCGCATCACCTCCGCGGTACCGGGAGGCGGATTTGGCATCGCAAACGGCACGAGCATGGCGGCGCCCCATGTTGCCGGAACCGTCGCTTTGGCCCAGCAACTGGCCATGCAGGAGCTCGGACGCCACCTCTCCCCAACCGAACTCCGCAATCTGATGCAGGACACCGGCGTCGACGTGATTGACAGCCACACGGCCGGCGGAGTTGGCGGGAACGAAGACGATGTACTCACGGGAACGACGACGCAACTGTGGCACACGGAGTCGACCTACCCGCGTCTGAACGTCTCCGCCCTGGGCGACGCCATCGCCGCCATCTCGCCGACGGTCTACAACGCCGGCGCACGGGCCAACAACGGCATCGCCGACACGTTCATCCTCTCGCGATCCGGAAGCAATCTCGTCCTGGAAAGAGCCGAAAACGACGTCGTCTGGTCGACCGTCAACATCCCGATCGCCGGCCTCTCCGAGCTCCAGCTCGCCGGTTCCAACGACGCGGATTCGTTCATCGTTTACAACCTCGGCGATTTTGCCGGCGTCATTAGCATCCAAGGCGTCGAAATCGCCTCCGTGACCGACAGCGTGCAAATCTACGACACCCCTGGCGACGACGTCTGGGACGCCCGGGAGGGCTACGGCTCCTTCCAGATGGAGGATGCGTATCGCGTCACCGTCTCCAACGTCTACGCCATGCACGGCTACGCCAACGCGGGCGGATACGATCGGGCCTACTTGTCCGGGAACGCCGGCGCCAACAAGCTGAAGACCTACGATGCCGGCGCCAACATCGCGCGAATCTACCTGAACGGCGTCTACAGCCGCGCGAAGTTCTTCGATTCGGTCAACATCTACGGAAACGGCGGCAACGATCAGGCCATCGTCTACGACACGCCGGGCAGCGACCTGTTCAAGGCGACCAAGGACGACGGGCAGCACGTCGCCAACGACGGCGCGATCGAGTACAACTACTTCAGCTTCGAGACGGTGACGGCCCATGCCGGCGCGGGAAACAGGGATACGGCCCGGTTCAGCGACTCGGCGCTCAGAGAGGAAGTCCGCGCGCGGCCCGGCAAGGTCGAAGTCCGCGATATCGACACCGACACCGTGTACCTGACGATGAGGAACTTCAATCACGTCTACGCCGAGGCCCTCACCGATGACGGCAAGACGGACATCATGAAGATGCACGACAACGGCGTGGCGACGATCGATCTGCTCTTCGCCGAGATGGCCAACGGGCAAGTCCACGCGGAATACTACTACAACCCCGCCGATTACTACTCTCCGCAGGCCAGCGAGATGATCTACGAGTCTCTCGGCTTCGAGATCACCAAGGGCTACTCGGCCTACGGTCCCGACAAGAAGGATACCGACGGCGTCAACCCGGCCCTCTTGGCCTGGGATGGGCTGTGGGACGAGATCTGAGCTTGTAGGGTGGTCCAGAGCGGCCCATCCCTTGGCGGAGCGCATCGCCGCCACGCGCACCACCGGCGGAAACGTCGGCATGACCGAAAGGTGAGCGCCGGCCCACCATGCGCCGGCGCTGGACGTTTACCCACGCGAGCGGTGGGGCGACGCTCGCCGATTGGCCGCGCAAAAAGGTTCCTGGTTCCCAAGCTCCAGCTTGGGGACCCCCGGTGGGGCGCGCTAAATCGCCCTGCGTGATTCGTGGAAAAAGCGGCTGTTATTCAGATAGCCGCGTGGGCTTGCCCCGCGCTTCGTTAGGTACGGGTT
>JAMOAF010000177.1 GCA_023621895.1 Planctomycetota bacterium | reverse complement strand
ACCAATTCAGAGATACGCGCATGGTCAGAATTGCTCCAGAAACCGCAGGTCGTTCTCATACAGGTGGCTGATACTGGGGATCGCGTGCTTCAGCATGGCGATGCGGTCAACGCCAAAACCAAAGGCAAAGCCTGTGTACGTCTCCGCGTCGTAGCCCGCGTACCGGAACACTTCCGGGTGGACCATGCCACAGCCCAGGATCTCCAGCCATCCGCTGTTCTTACACAGGCGGCAGCCGACCCCGCTGCAGATGGCGCACGAGATATCCACCTCGGCGCTCGGTTCGGTGAACGGGAAGAAGTGCGGGCGGAAACGCAGCCGCGTGTCCGGCCCGAAGAACCGCTGCACGAAAAACATCAGCGTCCCCTTCAGGTCGGCGAAACTGACCCCGCGGTCGACCAGCAATCCTTCGATCTGGAAGAACATGGGGCTGTGGCTGGCATCGTAGTCCACCCGGTAGACCCGCCCGGGCGCGACGATGGCCACCGGCGGCTTCATCTGCTCCATAACGCGCATCTGGACGGGCGAAGTGTGGGTTCGCAGAACGACCCCGGGCTTCACGAAGAAGGTGTCATGGGAGTCCCGCGCGGGATGGTCCGCCGGCGTGTTGAGGCTGTCGAAGTTGTAGTACTCCGTTTCCACGTCGGGGCCGGTAGCTACTTGGAAACCCATCTCGCTAAATATGGCGACGATCTGGCCGGCAACCCGGGGGACCAGGTGCGCATGGCCGCGCCGGGGCCTGCGGCCCGGCAGGGACAGGTCCAGGCGGCGGCTTTGCGCCTGTTTCCGGGCCTCGCGGTCCTCGAGTTCCGCCTTGCGCCGTTCGAGGTCCGCGGCCAGCGCGGCCTTTACCTCGTTGGCCGCCTGCCCAAGCACCGGACGTTCCTCGGGCGGCGCCTGTCCCAGAAATCGCAACACCTCCGTGATGCGGCCTTTCCGGCCAAGGAACTGCACGCGTACGTCTTCGACGGCCTGCAGCGACTCCGCGGCCGCCAAGGCCCGGGCCGCCTCGGCTCGAATCTGTTCGAGCTTCTCCTTCATTCGTGTTCCTTTCGCGTCAGCCAAACAAGGCGCTGCCGATTCGGACCTGCGTGGCGCCCTCCTCGACAGCGACTTCGAAATCGTTGGTCATCCCCATGGACAGTTCGGCGAGACCCGCGCGCCGGGCCAGTTCCCGCAGTCCCGCGAAAACGGGCCGGGCTGCTTCCGGTTCGATCACGAGGGGCGCCATGGTCATGAGACCCTGCACTTGGAGATAAGGGTATTCTGCCATCCGGGCGAGGGCAGATTCCACCTCCGTCGGTGTGAATCCGTGCTTGACGCTTTCGCCGGACACGTTGACCTGGAGCAGAACGGCGAGTTTCTTGCCCATTTCGGCGCATCGCCGGTCGAGAGCCTCGGCCAATTCGAGGCGGTCCACCGAGTCCACCGCGTGGAACCGAGCCGCGACATCGCGGGCCTTCCGCCGCTGCACCGTCCCGACCATATGCCAGCGCACATCCGGCAGTGCGGCGATCTTCGGAAAGGCGTCGGGGACCCGGTTCTCCCCCATGTCGGTCACGCCCAGGTCACGGAGTACCTGCGCTTCTTCGACTCCCACGGATTTGGTGATGGCGATGAGGCGGACCGAACCCGGGGCCCGGCCGCTGCGTTCGGCGGCCCGGGCGATGCGCTCGCGAACCCGCTCGAGGTTCGCCCGTATGTGCTCACGACCGCACGGCACGGCGCTGATGCTCCTCTTCCTTGCACGCGCCAGGGCGCGGTCGAACGGGCCCGTGGCGGGCCGCCGCACCTATATCGGTGTACCGGCCGACTGCTGCGCCTGGCGGTACTTTTCAGCCTCCTGGCGCCGGATCACGGCCTTCTTCTCCGACACGGACAGTGGAACGCCGGCCTGCTGCTTGGCCTCGATGATCAGGTCCGACGCTTCCTCGAAGAAGCTGTTGCTCTTCCAGCGGGCGTTCTCGAGCAACGCAATCGCCTCCAGGTAACGGCCTTCCTCCATGAGCTTGAGGGCCTTTCGGCGCATGATGCGGCCTACCGCGTAGGGGTCGTCGTCGATCTGCTGCATCTTC
>JAMOAF010000418.1 GCA_023621895.1 Planctomycetota bacterium | reverse complement strand
CGCCGGCGATGGGCGGATGGACCGACGCGATTCGGGGCGGGACGGCGCCGATGTGCAACTTCATCGACTTCAGCGGCCGGTTCAGCGAATGGTATCTCTTGGGCAACCTGGCCTCGCTCTTCCCGGGGCAGACTCTGGAATACGACTGCATCGCCGGCCGAGTCGTGAACAACGAAGAGGCGGACCGGGCCGCCCGGCCCGCATACCGCGAGGGATGGACACTCTAGGTGAGCTTGCGTGATTCCGGGAGGAATTCATGAGAGCGTGATAGCCGCCGGGCTTGCCCCGCGGCGCGCCTGCGCTGCGGCACAACCCGTACGTAACGAAGCGCGGGGCAAGCCCACGCGGCTATCTGAATAACAGCCGCTTTTTCCACGAATCACTCAGGTCGATTTAGGTGCGCCATGAAGTTTTTTTTCCGGACTCTCCCCTTGTTGTTCTTGGCCGTTTGGACCGCCGGCGGCTGCGGCCGTCGCACGCCGCCGGCGGACACGGCGCCCCCGACCCGTGATTTGGCTGCCGGGCAGGAAGAAACGCCGGCGGCCAAACCGAAATCGACTGGCCCCGGACTGCGGGAACCGCCGCCCGCACAAGGGGCGGCGGTGGACGCGGCCGTCGAGCGCGTGAAAGCGATCGGGGGAAGCGTGCGCCTCGACGGCGCGAAGATTGTCGCCGTGCAGTTCGACGCCACGCCGGCACGAGACGACGACGTCGAGATGATCGCCGCCCTGAAGGACCTCGAGCAACTGGTGCTCCGCGGCGAGGAGATCACAGACGCGTCGGCCGGCCAGATCGCCAGCCTGTCAAAGCTGGATCACCTGGCGTTGGAAGGAACACGCATTACCGACGCCGGCGTGGCGAAGCTGAAGCAGCTTGCCGGCCTGCGGCGGCTGAGTCTACGCGCCACCCCGTTAATGACCGACGCCGCGATGGCCCACGTCGCGGAGTTGCCCAACTTGCAGCATCTCGAATTGCTCGAGAACAACATCGGCGACGCGGCGCTTGAGCGCCTGAAGGGGCTCGGCCAGCTCCGCCTGCTCGATCTGCGCGGCTGCAAGCCGGTGACGGACGCGGGACTGGCGCACCTGTCAACCATGACCAGCCTCCGCGCGCTGAGGCTCGGCAGCCCGGCGATCGGCGACGCGGGGCTGGCGCACCTTGCCGGCCTGAAAGACCTGACGGAACTGTCGGTCGAGGGTTCCTCGGCGGTGACCGCCAAGGGGCTCAAAGTGCTCGAAAATTTCCCCGCGCTGACCAGCCTGGGGCTGTCGTACTCTCCGGGCGTTGACGACGCTGGCCTGGCCGCGCTAGCCAACATGCCGTTTCTTCGGCTGCTTTTCCTCCGCCAGACCAGCGTCACGGGGACGTGCCTGGAGCACCTCACCGGCGCCGGCGACCTGGAGCGGATCGATCTGGCCGAGACAATGGTGGACGACGACGCCCTGGCGCACCTCCGCGGCGCACGGAGTCTCAAGTGGCTCAGCCTCTGGAGAACGCCGGTGACCGGCGCGGGCATGAAGCATCTTGCCGGCCTGCCGGAGTTGGCATACCTGCGGTTGGCCGAGACGGCGGTCGGCGACGAGGGTCTGGCCGAGGTAGCCAAGATCGAGAGCCTCGTGGAATTGGACCTGGAAACGCTGCGGATCAGCGACGAGGGGCTCGCGCAACTGAAAAGCCTCAAGAGGCTCAAGAGGCTGAATCTCGCGATGGTCGACGTCTCCGACGGGGCCATCGCCGGGTTGCGGGCGGCGATTCCGGGGCTGGACGTGCTGCGCTGGCACTGGCCCGGGGGGTGGCCCCTTCAATCGGGCAGTCCCGGAGTCAACTAACCAGATAGCAAGCCCGCGCCCACCACCATTTTAGGAGGTATAAGCATGGGTGCCCATCCGTCTTTCAACCAGCCGACCTGCGCCGCATGTCATTTGGCCGGAGTCCTGACGCGGCGACGGCTTCTGGGCCTTTCCGCCGGCGCGGCGGCAGCGCCGCTCCTGCTGGCTGCCACGCGGAGCCCAATCCTCGCCGGATTGGTCGAGGAGATGGCGGAAATCACGCCGTTTAAGCCTTGCGGGCCGGGG
>JAMOAF010001109.1 GCA_023621895.1 Planctomycetota bacterium | reverse complement strand
CGCCGGCTCGCTTGCCGCGGCGTGGAAGCAGATGGAGGAGGCGGGCGTCGTCCGGGCCTGACCGCCGCTCATTCCCGTGCCGCGCCGGGCTGGCCGATCATCGCCGCGGCAAGCTGCACCGCGCCGAGGACCGGCTCCGCGACAAGCTGGACGGGGGTCGCTTCCAGCCGGCACGACGCCAACTGTTCCGCCAGGTTTCGGCGCAAGCGATCGCTGCCCAGCAGGACGCCCCCGGCCAGGGCAAGCGGAAACGGCCCCCCGGCAAGGTCCAGCTTCGCGGCCACCGCCCGGGCCATCCGGGCGAGTTCTCCCGCGGCTTCGTTGAAGATCTCCTGGGCCACCGGGTCGCCGGTCTCGGCGGTTTCCGACACGACCGACGAGAGCGCTGCCAGCCGGGCCCGGTCTCCGGCAATCGCATACACGGCCGGAATCAGCGCCTCGGCCCGCGGAACATTCAGGCTGCGAAGCAGCGCGGCGAGGAGTTGCGTTCGGGGGCCTCGACCATCGGCCGCCTTGGCCGCCGCGCGAAGCCCGGCGATTGCCATCGCGTACCCGCTCCCCTCGTCGCCCATCAGAAAGCCCCAGCCGCCGGAGCGCGCCTCGCGGCCGGCCGGGTCGCGGCCGAAAGCGAACGAACCGGTCCCCGAGATCAGGGCGATTCCCCATCCGGCGGGCGTCCCGGCGGCCAGCAGCGGCAGGGCGTCGTGCACAACTTCGAAACGGTCGGCCAAGCGGCGGCCATCCGCCCAGCCGACCAGCGCGCGGCGGTTCTCCGGGCGGTCGGACCCGGCCAGGGCGAGCACCGCCGCGGCCACCGTGCGGGGTGGACTTCCCCGGTCCTCAAATGCCGTCTCGACGGCGCGATCCAGGTTCGCAATCGCGACCGAAAAGCCGACGGCCTGGGGGTTGGCCGGCCCGGCCGAGCCGCGCCCGACGATCTCCACCGGCCCCGGGGGGATGAAGCACGCAAGCCACGCGACGGTTTTCGTCCCGCCGCCGTCGATGCCCAGAAGAAGCGATTCACCCGTCATGATCTTCCAAGGCCTTTCGCAAGTGGCCATGTGCCGTCTGGATCCGTGCTCTCGCCGCGTCGGCCCCGATCGAGCAGCGCTGCATGACGATCGCCGTTTTCACCTCTCCGTTGCAGCGGCTCAGCAGTTCCCTGGCTTCCGACTCGCTGGCGCCGGTGATCTGGCTGACGATCCGCCGGGACCGCTCGACGAGCTTCGTGTTGGTCGCCCGAAGGTCAACCATCAGGTTGCCATAGGTTTTTCCCAACAGGACCATCGCGCCGGTGGTGACCATGTTGAGGACCATCTTGGTGGCCGTTCCTGCTTTCAGCCGGGTCGAGCCGGTGATCACCTCGGGACCGACGACCGGCGCGATCAGCAGGTCGCAGCGCGAGGCCAGGGCCGCGTCGCGGTTGCAGCTCAGGCCGATGGCGACGGCGCCGACGCTTTGCGCGAAGCCGAGACCGGCCAGCACGTAGGGCGTCCGCCCGCTCGTGGCGATGCCGAGCACCACGTCGGCGCGGCACAGGCCGGCGGCCTGGAGATCCTTGACCGCCGATTCGGGGATATCCTCGGCGCCCTCGACCGCGCGGGTCATCGCGGGCTGCCCGCCGGCGATCAGGCCGAGGACCATTTCCGGCGGGGTGTTGAACGTTGGGGGGCATTCGGCGGCGTCGATGGCCCCGAGCCTGCCGGAAGTGCCAGCCCCCAGGTAAATCAGCCGGCCTCCGCCCCGGAGCCGCTCGGCGACGACCTCGATCGCCCGGGAGATCGGCTCTGCCTCGCGGGCGACCGCCTCGGCCACCGTGGCGTCCTCGGCGTTCATCAGGCGGACGATCTCGAGGGCGGAAAGGCTGTCGATCCGCTCCGATGCCGGATTCCGCTGTTCGGTCGTGAGGTGTTCCAGAGTCATTGCGATTTAGCGCCTCCTTGGCGACAGTTCACGATTATACCCTATCCGGGTCAGGCGAGCGTTCCAACGACGATCAAGAACAGCGCCGTGCCGATGATCAGGCAGGTCAACGCGCCGAACCGGTCGGTCCACGAGCACGGCGGCGGCGAAAGCTCTCCCGAG
>JAMOAF010000359.1 GCA_023621895.1 Planctomycetota bacterium | reverse complement strand
GTCCCCTGGTTCCCAAGCTCCAGCTTGGGAACCCTGCTCGTGCGAACACCACGATTCCGATTATTCGAAGTGCCGCCCGCGCGGCATGAAAGACTGAATTGCAGCCGTGCGATCACTCCGAGCATGATGGCCAACGACCAATTCAACGTTCACGACCTGCCAGAGGAAGCCCTGCGGGAAAAACGCCTCGTGGCGATCAGTTCGCTGGTGGCCGCCACCGGCCTGACGGGCATGAAGCTGGTCGTTGGAATCATGACCAACAGCCTGGGCATCCTCTCGGAGGCGGCCCACTCGGCCCTCGACCTGGTTGCCGCGGGGATCACGTTCTGGGCCGTGCAGGTCTCCGGCAAACCGGCCGACTCGCGGCACACCTACGGGCACGGCAAATTCGAAAACCTTTCCGCCCTGGCCGAGACTCTCCTCCTGCTGGGGACCTGCGTCTGGATCATCTACGAGGCTTCCCGGCGGCTTTTCTTCAAACAGCATGAACCGGTCGACGCCAACCTCTGGGCCTTCGGCGTGATCCTCGTGTCGATCGTGGTCGACCTCTCGCGCAGCCGGGCGCTGATGCGGGTGGCGCGGAAGTACAACAGCCAGGCGCTGGAGGCAGACGCCCTCCACTTCTCCACCGACGTCTGGTCTTCCCTCGTGGTCCTGCTGGGACTGGCGGGGGTGCGTCTGTCCGAGTCGGCGCTGGGCTGGACGTGGATGGGGCAGGCCGACTCGGTGGCCGCGCTCGGGGTGGCACTGATTGTCGTCTACGTCAGCGTGCAGTTGGGAAAGAAGTGCGTCTCCGACCTGCTCGATGCCGTGCCCGACGGATTACGGAGAGAGGTTGAGTGCACGGTCCGGGAGATCGAGGGCGTCGAGGGCGTCCGGCGAGTGCGCCTCCGCCGCAGCGGCGCCGACTACTTCGCCGACGTGACCGTGAGCGTCGACCACTCCAGGCCATTTGCGCAGACGCATGAAATCGCCGATCGAGTGGAAGCCGGAATCCGCAAGATTCTGCCGAAGGCCGACGTCGTGGTCCACGCCGAGCCCGAGGCCCAGGAGGGAGAAACCCTGCAAACGACGATCCGCGTTCTCGCCGCGCGGCACGGACTCGGCGCCCACGGCATTCGCGTCTACGAGGATCAAGGCGACCGGTCCGTCGAGCTGCACTTGGAGGTTTCCGATTCGCTGACTCTCGATGAGGCCCATGAGCAGGTTACCGCGTTCGAGGGGGAGCTTCGCGACGCGGCGGCGGGGCTGAAGCGGATCGTGACCCACATCGAGCCGGCCGGCGAGGACGGAGTCCACATCCTGGCCGCGCCCACTGGAGAAGGAGAAGTCGAGCGGGCATTCCGACTCTTCGCCGTGCAACAGCCCGCCGCCCTGAAGGTCCACGACATCCAGGTGCAGCAAACGGGCGGCAAGCTGGCCGTCTCTTGCCACTGCACCCTCGATGCGGGCATGACGATCACCGAAGCCCATGAACTGACGCGGCGGATGGAGGCGCACCTCCGCGCGGCGGTGGCTCGGGTCGAGCACGTGGTGATCCACGTCGAGCCGCCCGGCGCGAAATAACGCAAGGCGGAGAAACGCAACCCTCCCTCCGGCTGGCCAGCATCTCCAGGGTTCGACTATAATCACTTTTAGCGCTCCCGTAGGGCGGGTTTGTGGATTGCCCGGCACGGGATGCCGCCCTGTCCTCGGCGGCGCCAGCGCGACAATCAAGCTCAAATCAACCGGCAGGGCGACATTCCGACCTGCCCCGCGGAGGCTCGACCATGCCGATCGTCGTCCAGTGCAGTGCCTGCAAGAAGCAGTTTCAGGCGGGAGACCACCTGGCCGGGAAGCAGGTGAAATGCCCCGGCTGCCAGACGGTTCTCGTCCTCCCCGGTGGCCAGTCCGCCCCCGCGGTGAATCCCCATCCGATGGACGAGCTGCTCTCCGAAGAGATGCCTCAGCGGCACGCGGGCTTGGTGGGCCAGGCGGAGATCAAGTGCCCCGGCTGCGGGGCTCCGATCAGGGAGGATGCCGTCCTGTGCGTTGACTGCGGGTACAATTTCCGCACCGGCCGGAAGATTGTGCCAGACACTCCTTCC
>JAMOAF010000664.1 GCA_023621895.1 Planctomycetota bacterium | reverse complement strand
TATCTCGGCCAGCCATCTTGCCATGTCCGACACGCGCGTGATGCTCACCTGCGCTATTCTGGGACACGCCGCCGGCACCGGCGCAGCCTTCTGCGTGAAGCAGGATGCGACCCCGCGCCGCGTCTATCAAGATCACATGCCGGGCGTGCAGCAGCAGTTGCTCAAGGAAGGGGCGGCGATCCTCGAACTGAAGGCCGACGACCCCCGCGACCTGGCCCCCAAGGCCCGGGCCACCGCCTCGAGCGAGCGGGCGCACACCAGCGGCGAGCGGATGGCCGCTTCGAACGTCATCGACGGCTTCGCCCGAGCCGTGGGTGAACGGCCCCGTGAAACCACCTACGCTTGGGGGCCCGACCCGGCGGCGGCCGAGCCCCACTGGATCGAGCTTGCCTGGCCAGCGCCGGCGGTCTTCAACATGGTCCACGTTTCCTTCCAGACGGCGGAGTTGGCGCCGCGCTGGTTCGCCGTCGAAGCCCGTCGCGACGGCCGGTGGCAGCGGCTCGTCGAGGTCGACGACAACAGGCATCGCCGCCACGTGCTCGGGCTATGCGAGCGTATCACGGCCGACGCGGTCCGGGTGATCGAGAACGAACCGGCGGCAATCTGCGAGATTCGCGTTTATGAGGAGCCGCAGCGGCTGGTCGAGATCGCGCGGCGGGCGCACGACAACATGCGGCGGCCGGACGAGGGGCCCTGGCTCCCCTGGGGCGACGAGGATTTGCCGTTCTCGGGATTCGACCCGCGAAAGCTCGGCGGGATCGTGCTCGACGACGACGCGGCCGAACGGATTGGCGACTGGGTCCATTCCACCTGGTCGGACCGTTACGTGGGCGAAGGGTATCTGCACGACGGCAATGCCGGCAAGGGCTCGAAGATCCTGCGATTCCGCCCCCGGATCGTGGAATCGGGCGCCTACGAGGTCCGCCTGGGTTACGTCGCGTACACCAACCGCGCGTCGAACGCCAAAGTCTCCGTGCATGCCTCTAGCGGAGTGAAAACCCTTGAGGTGAACCAGCGCGCCGTCCCGCCGATCGACGGCCTGTTCGTTTCGCTGGGCAGTTACCAGTTCACGGCTGGAGAGGCGGCGAAGATCGAAATCTCCAACGCCGGCGCCGACGGCTACGTGGTGGCCGACTGCGTGCAGTTGCTGAAACAGTAGCAGGTGGGAGCGATCAGCTTTCCGCTTTCCGCTTTCAGTTTTCCGCTTTCGGCTTTCCGCTTTCGGATTCGCCGGCGTTGCCGTGAATGGCGTCATAGTGCTCGCAGAGCACCGAGGGACAGACTTCCTCGGCGCCGCAGGTTGGGCAGACAATGCGGATCACGTCCGAACTGCTCAGTTTGACGCCCGTCCGCTGGCAGGTTTCGATGATCTCGCGAAGGTGCTTGCAGCTCATGGTCTGGTCCGCGGAGTGAATGTGTGCGCAGGGGGCATGCGGGTGAGGACCGCCCCGCTTGATGGGCCGAATCTGTTGTGATTATACGCCGCTGGGCAAGCGGGGAAGTGCCCCGCGACTCGGCGGTGAGCGGCGAAACGCCTGGACACCGGGCCGATCGCGGCTACACTAATGGCTTTACGTCGTAGATGGAGAACCGGTCGTGCCTTGGATTCAACGCGAGATTCAGCTTCCGGCCACGGGGCCCGGCGTCCACCCAATCACCGATCATATCCTGCGGTCGCTCCCCGAGATCGCCGGGATCCAGGTGGGATTGCTCCACGTCTTCATTCAGCACACCTCGGCATCGCTGACACTGAATGAAAATGCCGACCCGGACGTGGCGGAGGACTTGTGCCGCGCGCTCGGCGCCCTGGCCCCCGAGGATTTTCCCTATCGCCACACGGTCGAAGGAGAAGACGACATGCCGGCCCACGTGAAGGTCTCGCTGACCGACAGCGGATTGACGATCCCGGTGGCCAACGGGCGGCTCCGCCTCGGCACCTGGCAAGGAATCTTTCTCTGCGAGCACCGCCGCAGCGCCCACCGCCGAAGCCTGGTGCTCACGCTGCAAGGAGAGTAGCACAACCGATCCCCGTAGGGTGGTCCAACGCGGCCCATTCCCTCCAAGCCGGCACAACTAAATCGCTTGATA
>JAMOAF010000957.1 GCA_023621895.1 Planctomycetota bacterium | reverse complement strand
GGCAACCTGTTGCGGCTTGCCAGGCTCGCTTGTCTTCGCCGACACGTGGGACGTGTTGAACCCGGAGCGGCCGGCCAGGCCGGCCACGCGGGAGTTTGAGACGGACGTCTGCATCGTCGGCGGAGGCAGCGGCGGGTTGGGCGCGGCCATCGCCGCCGCCCGCGAAGGCGCCCGGGTGATCCTCGTCGAGCGCCAGCGGCGGCTCGGCGGAACCGGCGCGAACGCATTGGTGAGCACTTGGGCTCCGGGACCCGGTTGCTCGATTGCGGAGGAGATGTATCGCCGCATGAAGGCGATCGGCGGCGCCGGAGTGGCAAAGGGCTATCCGGTGCATACCGATGCGTCGATGGCGTTCTTAATGGTGACCGACGGTGAGCGGTATGAGAGCACACTGACCAGCGCGCTGCCGGGTGACAGGCAGCGGCGCCACCTCCCCTGCTCCGTGCCTTTCAAGCCGGACGCGTTCGACAAGGTTGCGCGGCAGATGCTGGCCGAAACGGGTAGCGCCACCGTGCTCGACGAGACGACGTTCTTTCACGCCGAGCCGAACGCCGAGAAGACGCGCGTGGAATCGATCCTCGTGGAGGACTCCCGAGGCGGCGTCGCCCGGATTCGGGCGAAGGTCTTCATCGACTCCACCGGCGAGGTCTGGCTGGCCCGCGCGCTCGGCTGCGAGACAATGCTCGGCGTCGATCCGAGATCGCGGTTCAATGAGCCCTCGGCGCCCGAGGAGGGCTTTCTCCAGCTTAACGCGATTACCCGATGCTATACGATCGTGCCGAGCGATGCGCCGAAGCGCGAGCCCGCTCCGCAAACCGACGTCGCGTTCCCTCGTGCGGCATATGTCACCGGCTGGATGGATGGAGTGCGGATGGTCAACATGATGCCGACGTTGCCGGGAAAGGCCCTCGTCGACCTGGGCTACGAGGAGTGCATGCGCCGTTCGGAGCAGATTGTGCGTGCGCATTGGCACTGGCTGCAAAAGATACCCGATTTTCAGCGGTACGAGCTGGCCGAGATTGCCCCCATGCTGGGCATCCGAGAAAGCTACCGGGTGGTGACGCGTTACGTGCTCAACCAGCACGACCTCGCCGCTGGACTGCCGAACCAGCAGCACCCGGACATCATCGCAGTGGCGGACCATCCGTGCGACATCCACGGGGCCGGCGGGGGCCTGGTGGCAGTCAATACGGCCTACGGGATTCCCTACCGGTGCCTGATTCCGGCCGGAGCGTGGGAGAACCTCCTGGTTGCCTGCCGCGGCGCCGGTTTCAGCAAGATCGCCGCGTCGAGCGTCCGCCTCCAGCGGACGATGATCCAGCTCGGTCACGCGGCGGGCATGGCCGCGGCGATGGCGGCCAAGGCCGGCGCCGCCGCCAGCCGGATCGACGTGAAGACGCTCGTCGAGCGGCTCGACGCCCGCGGCCGTTACCCGATCGAGGAATCGTTCGTATTCAAGGACAACGAGGCCGCCGCGAAGGGCCGGAAGTGAGCCGGGACCGGCAAGGAACCACACGATGACTGAATGCCTTCTCGGAATCGACAATGGCGGAACGGTGGCCAAGGCGGCGCTGTTTGCGAGCGATGGGCGCGAACTGGGGGCGGCACGGCGAAAGATCGAACTCGAAATGCCCCAAGCCGGCTGGCGTGAAATCGACGCCGGGCGGCTCTGGCAGGCGACAGCCGAGGTGATCCGCCAGGTGATGGAAGAGACGGGCGCCGGAGCGGCCGACGTGGCCGGCGTCGCCTGCACCGGACACGGCAACGGGCTTTACCTGGTCGACGAGCGGGGACGCCCCACGCGGAAAGGGATCAGCAGCAGCGACGGCCGAGCCCTGGCCTACGTCCAGCAATGGGAAGCCGGCGGCGTGATCGACCGCGTTCGCCCGAAGACCTTGCAGGCGAACTGGCCGGCCCAACCCAACGCGCTGCTCCGCTGGCTCGTCGACCACGAGCCCGGCGTGCTCGCCTCGACCCGCTGGGCGCTGATGTGCAAGGATTACATCCGCATGCGCCTGACCGGCGAGGCGCTTGCGGAATTGACCGATTACTCCGCCACCAGCCTGATGGACGTCGAATCGAACCGGTT
>JAMOAF010000122.1 GCA_023621895.1 Planctomycetota bacterium | reverse complement strand
GCATTGCCGCCACGCGCACCACCGGAGGAAACGCCGGCATGGCCGAAAGGTGAGCGCCGGCCCACCACGCGCCAACCACAGGAGCTGCAACGGGCCGGGAGACCCGTTCTACGAACCGACCGCCTCGCGCCCCATGCCGGGAAATGAGGCCAAAGCGGCGATGAATCGCCGCACTCCAAAGCGCGCTTACGCCTGCTTGCGCCGTAGAGATCGGCCAGAACTGGGCAAAGCCGGCAGCGATCCGGTAGAATCAATCGTGTGGCCAGCGTGTGCGTGCCGGTCGATCACAGACAACTGGGCTGCCCGATGACGATCCTATTCGAGACCCCCGTGCCGGTCCTGCTGGCCGGGCTCTTGGCAACCGCCGTCTTGGCGGTTCTCCATCTCAACACGCGCCGCCGCGAATTGCTGATCGGGATGGCTGCCGTGGTAGCCCTGACCGCCGGCGGCGTGGCCCTGGAGCGGTGGGTCAAGACCGACCGCGAACAGATTTCCGATCTGCTCGATCAGCTTGCCGCCGCACTGCGAGCCGACGGCCTCGAAGCCAACACGCCGCAACTGGTGATCCCCGCGGTCTACGAGTGCATTTCGCCGACGGCCGAGCGAACCAGGCTCCTGGCGAAGACCAATCTGATGCTGGTTGAGATTCTCGGCGCGAAGCACTCCAACTTGCGAGTCGAGGTCAATCGGCTGACGAGCCCCCCGACGGCCGAAGCCCGGTTCGATGCACTGGTCACCGGCCGCGGCCGCGGTTACCTGGCCGACATGGTCACCGAGCGGATGTACCCGATCGAGTTCGTCGTCGTCATGCGCCAGGAGGACGGCCGCTGGCTGATCGGCGACGACCTCCGCTGGCAATTAAAGACCTTCGGCGACGCCGACCCGAACCGCTTCGGCTTCGACACCGGCAGGTGACCGCAAGCGGCCGATCCTTCACGGCGCGGCGCCGCGCGGCAACCCGGAGCTTTGGCGGGAATCGCCTTCAGGGCCGGGCGGCCCGCCGCGATCGTCCCCGTCGCGGTTCGACTGGCCGCCATGCGGGCGCTCGGGCCGGCCGCCCTGCCGCCCATCGGGGTAGCCTCCCTCGCCGGGGTCCGAGCGGCGGTCGTGTGGAGCACCTTCGCGTTCCCACGTTCCGGACTCACGTGGCGGCGGATACCAGGGCGTTTGACGCCAATAGGGACTGTAATTGTAGAGGTTGCCCAGCCCGTAAGGGTTGATCCAGGAGTCGAACGGCATGGTCCAGGGTCCGCTCGGGTTGCCCCAGGGTCCGAAGGGCGTGGCGCCTGCCCGGAAGGGAAATTCCCATTCGCCGTAGGGGCGGATGGCTTCGCCGGCGCCCCAGGTTTCCACGTAGTGCCGCCGCTCGATGCTGCCGCCGGCGCCCCGCAGCGCGGTGCGGTTGTGAACATAGCCGCTCCGCTGGTAGGTGGCGTCGCTGGGGGCGTAGGCCGGCGCCTTGATCGCATACTGGGTGACCCGCTCGCCCGACTGCGGGTCGTGGCTATACGTTGACGGCTGAAAAACCCAACTGCTTTCGGCCGGCGCGCCGGCGCCCGTCAACAGAACCGAAAGAAAGACCACTGCGGCGAGATGCTGTCTCATGGAAGCGGTAACCTGGTGCCGGTGGCGAGGCGCCGGGCCGTCTGGCAGCGCGCCCGAAGCCTCTTTGTTCTTGCTTTGCTCCTTTCCGATCCGATCCATCGAGCCGCGTCGTGCGGCGTTTGCTTTCTGACCCGAGTGCGTTCCGCCCTTGGCGCGCCCTCCGCTCCGGACTCACTGTTTTTTCAGCACGAAGAGTTCTTCTTTTTGTGGATCGTAGAAGTACTCGTCGCCGGGGCGCAGCGTGGGCAGATTGATCATATTGGCCTTGATCACCTGGCTCATGAACTCCTCGTGGCTCTTGGGCGCTCGGCCGTTGGCTGCCTTGTAGAGGTTCAAGGCGTGAGTCACCTGGTCGAAGATGATTCGCTCCTGGGCGCGGAAATAGACCGACAGCGGCGTCGTCAGGATGCCGGCTCCGTAGTTGCCCTTGCCGCTGGCCCCCGCCTGGGCCTTTTCCAACCGAGGCTGCGGCTGCGGCTGCGGCT
>JAMOAF010000862.1 GCA_023621895.1 Planctomycetota bacterium | reverse complement strand
GTGGAACCCTGGCGGTCATGACGGCGAAAGTAGACAACTCTGGATAAATAGAGAAAGAATGCCGGTCCGTTGGGCCCCGCCCGCAAAGTCAAACACCGTCCGCGGGATTCCCTTGAGCAACGCAGATTGCCCTGCTCTCAAGCTTCAACCCGACAGCGCAAAGTCCACACTTCACGTGATCGATCCTTGGCGCTTCTCTCACAAATCAATCCATTGGCCGGTTTCCGCGGCCTGGCGGGCCTTCAGGCAGATCTCCGTCAACCGGAAAGCGTCGGCCTGGCTGATCAAGTGTTCCCTCTCACCGGCAAGCTCCGCCAGAAAATCGGTGAAGAAATCGACCGGCTCGGGCAGCTCCAAATCTCGCGGCCCTTCGGCGGCCGTCACGAGCACGGCCCGCTCTTCCGATCCGATCACTTCCACCACACCCTCGCTGCCGGCGATCCGCAGCCGGTCGTCGCCGTGGGTCGGCGCGGTTTCCGGGCGGAGATAATCGAGGTTGCTCATCGCCGTCCCGCCGTTGTCGAGCTTGAAGAGCACGCCGGCGTGATCCTGAAAGCCGGGGTATTCGGGATGGGCCTTGTTTCCGTGCCACGCCGAGACTCGGACGTATTTCCGACCGGAGGTCCAGCGCATGTAGTCGATCGAGTGGATTCCCGCCCAGGGGATCGTTCCGCCGTAGGTCTTCAGGTCCTTGTAGAACCAGGGCCTTCCGCCGCCAAACTTGTACGACTTCTGCGACGTGAGCAGGATCGGCTCGCCAACCAGGCCGTCTTCGACGGCCTTGCGGGCGGCACGGTAAGGCGGGAAACAACGCATGTTCATCAGCGAGGTCAGCCGGACGCCCGAATTGGCGACGGCCTTCTTCAAAGCCGCCAGACTCTCCAGGGTCGTGGCCACCGGCTTTTCGGAAACGATGTGGATGCCTTTCCGAGCGGCGGCCAACGACGCTTCGGCGTTGCGATAGTAAGGCAGGCAGACCGCGACGACGTCCAACTCCTCCTTTTCCAGCATCGGCTCGAATTCGTCGTAGACGCGGGTCTTTTCGCTGAAAGCCTTGTTGCGGCGAATCGCGGTGGCGTCGTCGTCCGGGAGACTTTTTGCAAACGCGACCAATTCGACCCCCGCCGCGCGTGGAATCGCTCCAAGAATCACGCCTGTATGCCCGTCGGTGCCGATCAGGCCGACTCGCACCCTGCGATTGCCCGTCGGCTCGCCGGAGACCGCCCTGCCGATCAGACCCAGGGCCAGCCCCGCGCCGACCGCTGATTGGAGGAATCGCCGCCTGCTCGAGCGCAGGGCTTTGTCCACGCCGCCGCTTGCCGAGATGTTCGCTTCCATTTCACCCCACCTTCAGTGAAATTTGATGCCGTGGCCGGGCGGGAGGGAGACCGCCCCCTGCTTGCGACAACCTTGCTTCCCAGCGTGTCGGGCAATGCAATTGGCCGCCAGTGCCGGGACCGCTCCCCTCGGTCAGCCACCCGCCCAAGCGGGCGGCGCGCAGCCCAGGATAGCCTCCGTCCGCGCCGCCAGCCAGAGGGCCAAGAAGTTTCGGCTTCGATCGTCTCGCGCATGCGCCGGCGGCCAGCCGGCGCATGCGCGCTGGCCTTGCCCGGCTACTTGGCGTTGCGAAAAACGTTCTGGCCTTCCGAAGTCAGCCGCAGAATCGCCTTTCTGCCCAGCCCGGTCTTCGTGAACAGGTCCCGCTGCTGATGCAGTTCACCGTGCAACGCACTGGCCGGCGCATCGGGAAACTGGGCCGTCCACGCATCCAGAACGTCGCCCCAAGCGATCCCGTCGGCGCCCTCGTTCCCGACCTTGTTGACAAGCCATTGGCCGGGAGCCTTCTTGGTGGCGGTCGCCGCGGGATCGGCCAGGCCGCCTTCGCTCTGCTGATCATAGATCGACATGATCGAGAGGATCGTCGCCCGTTCGCTCTCGTCGAGCTCCTCCACCCCCAGCTCGAACTCCAGGCGCGCCCTGTCGTAAATTGCCTGCAAGTCTCGCACCTTTTTCTGGACGGCTCGCAGCTCAAGAGCCGATTCCGCAAGTTGTTTCCAGTCGTGAAGGGCATCAGCGACGCTCATCGAACC
>JAMOAF010000652.1 GCA_023621895.1 Planctomycetota bacterium | reverse complement strand
CGCACCGCCCCGCGACCGTAGCGGATTCGCCAGAGGCGGCCATCCTGCCCCTGCGGGACCTCCACGCTGTAGTAGCCGGGCTCCTTGCCGTTGAGCCAGAACAAGGGCCGGCCGGCCGAGTCGTGGACCTCGCCATGCCCGCCGCCGTGCAGCCCAACCACCTTCGTCCCCTTGGGCACATAGAAATAGAGCATCCAGCTCGAGTAGCTCTCGTTCATCGGCGCATCGGCCGCCGAGACGATCGTCATCCGCTGCCCGGCGGGCCACGCGACCTGCGTGCGATCGCCCCCATCCTGCACGACCGCCTTGTACAAGCCCGGCTGGGCGACCGGCAGCTTCACCGTACGCTCCACCCCGTCGGGCGCGACACTGCGGTCACTCCCTGCGAGCGTCTCGCGCTCGCCGCTTGCACTCTCGCCGCCGATCTTCCAAAGTTCAACTCGAACGTTGCCCCGATCGCGATAGTGGGCGATCAGCCCGCCGGTGATCCGCAATTCGAACGTCGCCGGGGTCTTGTCGAAGAAAGTGAAAAAGGTCTGCTCTTGGCGGCCCGGCCCCGGTTGGCCCGGCTCGACCGCGGCAAGACCCAGCGGCTCGGCAGGCACAAGATCGCTGCTGAACTCAATGGGGTGAAAATCGAGCTTCGCCAGTGGATATCGCTCGATGCCTTCCCGCAGCAGCGCGGCCAACTCGTCTGCGCTGAACGGCTCGCTCGACTTCCAGGGATTCTTGCCCTCGGGAACGTTGAACTCCGCGCCCGGCGGGATGCTCACGCTCTTATCGCGACTGGCCAGGTCGCGGTAAAGCGCTTTGGTGTGGACGAGCATCATTGTCCGCATCCGGTAGGCGTGGCGGATCAACTGCTCAAGAGCAGCCTGCCGCGCTGGCCCCTCCGACTTCGCATAACGCTGGTAGAGATCGACATAGCGGGCGTAGAGCACCAGATCGTCGATCCTCGCCCGAACGTCCGCGTCGCCGGCCAGGCGGCGGGCCTCGTCGAGGGCGCGGAACATCCGGCCAAGCTGGTCGCTGAACACCAGGTGGGGCTTCGATGCGTCGAGTTGCCGGTAGAACTCGGCCATCGGCTCTTTCGCCGGCCCGAACGACCGAGTGAGAAAGTCGTCGATCAGCGCGTCGAGCCGCCCGGCTTCATCCACATCCCAGAGCATTCGGGCAGCAAGGTAATAGCCCAGGCCGTTGGGACCCCAGTTGTCGCTCGACTCGGCCGACATGAAGCGCGCGCCCCGGCGATGGAACTCGGGAATCGTTCGTTTCAAATACTCGAGATTCGAGCCGCGGGCCTGGGCCGGCATGTCGCGGTCCCACGTGTTCACACTGTAGTATTCGCGAATTCCCAGGGTCGAAGCCTGGCGCGACCAGCCGTCGAGGATCTCGTCGAGCGAAAGGCCACCTTTAAGAAACGCCGTGGCCACGCTCACCACGACCTGCCCGTGGGCGCGGATACCTGGCGGCGGGCTGTGGAAATTGTAGGCATACAGGCCAACCAGCTTGCCGGGATACTTCCGGTTCACCCCGGCGGCCACCTCGTTGGCCAGGAGCAGTGCGCGGTCGGTGATGCTCCCCAGCTTTTCACAGCGTTCGCACTCGCACCAGCCGCCGCCGTCGCTCGGGTCGGTCGAGATGCTGTCGGCCGCCGGCTCGCGGTCGAACAGGCCGACGGCATATTCGACCACCAGCCGCCGCAGCTCCGGATTACCGATGCAGAGCTTCGCCTCACCGCGGATGTCGCGCTTTCCGCCAACCAGGGCGTAGAACTCGGGATGCTGGTCGAACTGGGCCTTGAGGCCGCGGATGAAGCCGCCGTAGGCGTGGCCCGTTCTCAGCTCGATGCCCGAGGTGGCCCGATTGCGTGCGCACCACTCGGCATACGGTTCGGCGTTGTAATCCCAGACTCCGAAGCCGTACCAGATCCGCCGGGCGATGTAGTCGGGCGACTCCTCCGCGTCGAGGGCCACCGACAATTCCGGAATCCGCGGCACGATCTGCCAATGTTCGCCCGGCATGAACTGCCGGTGCCCCAGGCGATACAAGAAATCCCAGACGGCATGTTCCACGGCAAGCTCGGTGGC
>JAMOAF010000960.1 GCA_023621895.1 Planctomycetota bacterium | reverse complement strand
TCGAAGTTGCCGCTGAAGGCGATCATCATCCGCATGCACGTGGCCACGCCAAGGAACAGAAAGAAAACCGTCCCCAGGCTGACGATGATCGCCGTTCGCGAATTGGCATAGTGAATTCCGATGTGGACACCGAGCATCGCCGCGAAGGCGTAGAGCACCCCCAGCCCCAGCAGCAGATAGACGAGCATTTCCATGCCGACCAATTCCCGCCACCAGAGGTACACGCAGAATCCCGCCGGCAGCAGCACCATTTCCTTCGTGTTGTAGAATGCTCCGCCAAGTTTTCCGAAGACAAACTCCTTCGGCGTCAGATCGCTGACCAGGAGCAGGTCGAGCGCCTTGCCGTCGCGTTCGCTCGTCAGCGAGGTCACGGCCTGCGCGTTGACCAGCACGAGACTCAGCAGTAATAGGAAGAGCAGCGGCATCAGCGTGCCGGAATCCACTCCCCCTCGGCCCGGTTCGCTCCCCAGGGGCAAGCCAGCGATCGCGGCCGCGCACAAGAGGAGATAGACAACGCGCACGATGAGAATCTTGCGGCCGTACGCCCAGGTGCGAATCTCCCGCCAGACGATTGGATTGTCCCAGACTTGCCGGGTGGCGGCCGGCTTCCGCGCGGCGGCCCGGCGCGCTTCCGGCTTCTTCACCTCCACCGCGGGCTGGCTTTCTTCCGGGGCTCGGGCGGCGTCGAATTCGGCGCCCCAGATGCTCTCGCGGTTCCACGTCTCGTCTTCTCGGACCGCCTGCCGGCTCTCCCGCGATGGATTCCACACCCGCACCCGCGCGATGGCGATCGCGTTCAAGACGAGCGCGATCAACAGCCCGGCAAGCACGAACGGCTCGATTCCACAAACCGCCGCGCCCAGCCATCCCGCAAGCGAGGGCTCGCCGAGCACGACCGGGGCGGTGGCTTCCTGGATCGCCCGCCACGGGCTGAAAGCAACGGTCAGCACCCCCGGCTCCAGTCCCAGCCAGCGGCTGCCCAGACCCGCTCCGGCCGTCTCCCAGAAGCCGATCCAGAGCACGAGGATCAGCACCGTCATGGCCAGTGCCTGGAAAGTCTTTTCTCGCCAGAGGGCGATCGTCGAGCCGAGGCTGCCGCAGACGACCATGCTCACCAGGGTGACAACAAAAACCCTTGCCACCTGGTCAAACGAAACGCCGCCAAACCACGTCGACAGCATGAACAGCGGCAACGACACCAGGAGCAAGACCACAACCTGCAACAGAGCCGCAAACCACTTGCCCAACACCAACTCGCTGTTGGACAGGTTCGTCAGCAGAAGCAGCACCAGCGTCTTGCGGTCTTTCTCCTGCGAAACGGCGCTCGCCGACAGCATCGCCGAAAAGAAGATCGCCAGGGCCAACTGGAGCCACGCCAGGATTTGCAGCAGAATCGTGCCGAATCGAGCAAGGTCGCCCACGTCGCGGACCACCTGCGTCCCCGTCAAAACAAGCCAGGCGGTGGCCATCATGACCAGCAGGCCGCTGCCGTAGGCCGTTCTCGCAATATACGTTCGCGCTCGCCGGGGCGCGATCACCACCTCGCGGGTAAAAACGGGGCCAATGAGCAAAGCGAAACTCCTTCGGGCCGATCAAGCCAGGCTGGCAACAACTCGACGCATAGGCGGCCTCGCGACGGCGGCCGCCCAACGCGCGCCCCAGTCTCCGGCAATCCGCCTTTGCCAGGCGAAGGAGAGTTCGTTCCACCGCGGACCGCACACCCGCTTTCGCCCAGGAAACTCTGGGTTCTATCATACCTGAAGGATCGGCCGTCAGCCATCGGCTTCCCACCCTGGGAGGGGGGTAAGTCTGGCGAATTGAGCATCGTAAATGGTCAATAGGGCCAATCTTGATGAGTGATGTGGCAGTTGGGCAACGCGGTTCTCAATCGCTTGATCCCGGCGCCTGTGACCGCGGTGTGGAAAAGCATCAATGACCCGAGATTGGTCAGCCCCGTCAGGTGTTCCAGACCAGCGTCGCTGACTTTTGTGGAAATCAGGTCCAAATCCCGGAGGCTGGTCAGTCGGGGGAAGCTCCTCAGACCCTCGTCCGTGATCGGCGAGCTCAGCAGGACTAACCTTTGCAGACTG
>JAMOAF010000849.1 GCA_023621895.1 Planctomycetota bacterium | reverse complement strand
CTAAACCCGTTTTAGAATTAACCCAAAACAGGTTTTGTGGTATTATCGGGTGTGGGGGCCGGTCTCCTTTAGCGAGTGACAAATGCAGGACAAGGGCAGCGCAAGAACAGCGCACATCCGAGTCAGTTCAGACAAGCGGGATACAAGCACGTCAGGAACGACGGATCGTCGGAGCGGGCGAAACGATCGGCTTCCGGTTCCGTGACGCAGAGAGCAAGAACCCTCGCGGCTGGCCACACACAAACGCTCGGCCTTTCCGCACACGCTCAGGCCGGCGAAAGCCGGCGCGATCGGCGAGATCATCGTTGACAGGGAGGACCGCTTTGCCGTCGCGGGCTGAAGACTGGGCAACCTTGATTCTCAGGCAACCCCAATTATGATGGACTACGACACCTAACGACACCTTGCGCCGTCGACGTAAGTCATTACCCCCGGCAGGATTCGGACCTGCGACCTCCGGTTTAGGAAACCGATGCTCTATCCCCTGAGCTACGAGGGCATTTCGATCGTGGCGCGGCCAAGAGGTCAAACGCAGCAGCAAACGCCTGCAAGGCTCTCCTGGCCCGCCGGGCCATTGTACGCCGCTGAAGCGGACTGTTCAACCGGACCGGCTGTCCGCGCCTTCCACGACGCTGAATAGCCACCACCGGGCGATGTTCTTGCGCGATCTGCGCTGCCGTTCAAAGTAGATCTTCATCAACTCGCCGGAGTCGGTTGCGACTTCAAACCAGTGTTTGCGGACGTATGCCTCGCCGCTGCCGTGGCGGCAAGGCCCCGTCTCGCGCCAGGTTCTCAACACCCGAGCGATCTGAATCGTTCTTGCCTTCCAGCGGAATTGACGGGGGAGCCCTGGCGCGCCGACGCCCATCCGGGCGGCGTCGATCGTTCCCGCAACCGGCTGTATTGCCGCGCCGATGAATTGCTCGGCCACTGGGCAATCCCCCTTGTTTGAGGTCCGTGGGCTCGGTCGCTGCCGCCCAAGCACGATCGCGGCGATCGATTTCACGCCGCCGCTAGTCCGTTCCAGTGGCGCCCGCTACTTCCCCGCGACGATCGGATTTCGCAAGATGCCGACGCTCTCCAGTTCGACCTCCACGACGTCGCCGGGCTTGATCGCCGCGGTCTTCCCCGGCGTGCCGGTGTAGATCAGGTCGCCCGGCTCGAGCGTCACGTGCCGGCTGGCAAAGCTGACGATTGCCGCGACGGCGTTGATGAGGTCTTTGGTGCGTTGGCTCTGGCGGACCTCTCCGTTGACCCGCGTCGTCAAGAGTAGATCGTCGTAGTTGGCGCCCGCGGCGATAAACGGCCCGCAGGGTCCGAACGTGTCCGAACCCTTCGCCCGCCACCACTGGACGTCGTTCGCTTGCCAGTCGCGGGCGCTGATGTCGTTGCCGCACGTGACGCCGAACACATACTCTTTGGCGTTCTTTTCCGGAACGTTCTTCGCCCGCTTGCCGATAACGATCACCATCTCGCCTTCGGGATGGACCTCGGCGGTGCCTTTCGGGATCACGACGGCGGCTTCGGTGGGGACCAGGCAGGAGGGGACCTTGAAGAACAGCTCGGGATTGTTCTTGGGCTGCTGGCCCCCGAGGTGGCTGGCGTAGTTGCCGGCCAGGGCCAGAACCTTGCTGGGCCGCGCGGGAACCAGGAGCTTGACCTCGGCGAGTTGATAATTCTTTCCAGTCAATTCGTGTTTCCCGAACAGGTCGCCTTTAATCTGCTGCACGTGGTCGCCTTCGACCATGCCGTAGGCAGTCGTCTTTCCGGCCTGGAAGCGGCAGTACTTGACCGCACCCTCGGCGCCGATCGAGGCATCAACCAACAACAGGACAATCAGGCTCCCAGCAAGGGCCTGGCGGATCGAAGTCAAGATAGTGTTCATGATCTGTCCATTTTCGCGGCTCGGGTTTGGTGGGTACGGGCTGCATGGCCGCTTTCCACCATATCGGGCGCGGAATTCCAACGCAACGTCCGCTCGGATGGCAGTCCGCGGAAGGCCAAACGACCAGAACCACTGAAGCGCGGAGGTTCGCGTTGCCGAGGCACGCTGGGGCCGTCTCTACGAGGCGGGCTGGTCAATGGGCCGCTTCTTGGGCCTTCTTTGCCGCTCCGCCGGTCGTTGTTTTCTGAAAAGTCCCTTCTTTCGATACCGAGCAAGCTGGATCGGCTATTTTTCATGTTCCTACCCGAACGTGGGGCAGGCCAAGCCCAGATTCCCGGGCTCCTGCCAGCTCACTCAAGTTTTGCCGCCATAATCCGGATGTTCGTAGAATTCAGACTCCTGACAAGCGTATCACACCCCCTGTTCTAGGGGGTTTTTGCTGTTTTGTGCTACGATTCGATTGCGGCAAGGCTTTGAGCATGTTTTTTTGCGGCAATCCCCGAAGCCTCCTAGATTCGCCACTTTGTGGCATTTAGATTGACATGCGAAAAATGGCGAAGTTATACTAGCGAGATGGAGTTGTTGGGCCTGCCCAACAGGTTGCGGCACACCCATTGGAAATGATGAGATGCCTTGAATCCCCTCGGGTTCGGGCGCCGCCGGCGGCATCGCGCCGGACAGAGCCAAACGGAGGTGGCCTTGACGGTTACGGGTTTTTTGTGCCCGTCTGCGGTCAACCGTTGCCGTCGTGGATTGAGCGAGGGAGCAAACTGGCGGTCAACGGTTTTGGATCGGCTCGTCGAGACGGGGAGATTCTCCCCTGCCGAGTGGTCAAAGGAAAGGTCACCCCAATGAACCTGGTCGGCAAGATCTTTATCGTGCTCATTTTCGTGATGAGCATCCTGTTCATGGGTTTCGTGGTCGCCGTCTACGCCACGCACACGAATTGGCGCGATGTGGTCATGAAGCCCGAAACCGGTCTTCAGGCACAGTTGAAGAACCAGCAGACGGAGGTGCAGCGTCTGACGGATCAGTTGACCAAGGCCAAGGAGGAATTGGAGACGGAGAAGAAAGCGAGGGTGACCCAGCTCTCGCAATTGGAGACGGAAAAGGACGCACTTGAAAAAGACCGCAACCAACTGAACCAGGACCTGGCTCGGTTGAACCAGGACGTGCGCGACGCGGTGGCGGCCGTGAAGGCCTCGCACGACAGTCTGGCCTCGCTACAGAAGGAAGTCGATGGGCTGCGGACCGAAATCCGCGATGCCCTCGCCGCCAAAGACAAGAGCCTCGCCGAGCTGGTGGACATGACTGACCGGGCGCACGCCCTGAAGCTCCAAATGGACACGGTCCGCGAGCGGATGGTGGAACAATCCGAGGAGCTGAATAACGCGGTGGCGGTGCTCCGCAAGTTCCAGCTCAAGCCAGATCCCAACGCTTATCTCGACCAGCCGACCCGGGGCGTCGGCGGCATTGTCGAAGCGGTCCGGGATGACGGGCTCCTCCAGATCAACATTGGCTCCGACGACGGCCTCCGAAAAGGGCACCGGCTTGACGCCTACCGTCTGGCCGGCGGTCGCAGCACTTATCTCGGCAAGATCGAGGTGATCCAAACCCAGCCGGACAAGGCAGTCTGCAAGGCGCTGCCGGAATTCCGCGAAGGCATTATTCAGGCGAACGATCGTGTCAGCACAGGACTTGAATCTCAATAAACCGATTCGATACCGCAAGCCGCGGGCCGACGTCTACACCCTTTTGCTGGGCATCGCCCTGGTTGCGCTGATCCTCGCTTGCGTCTTCGCTTTCATGGAGATCAGCGACTACGGCGATCAGCCATTCTCGGGCGCACCATCGGTCTCCGCGGCGATGCCGCTGGAGCAGCCCGGCAATGACGGCGCTCGGCGGGTGGAGACCGCCACGGCGTTTGCGGCCCCTGGGGCCGGCGTGTCACTGACTGCGGCGGTTTAGCCCGTTCTCGCCGAGACCGCGGACGCGCGTCTCGGAGCGATGCGTTTGCGGGCAGACGAAGCCCGGCGGACGCGGACCGCGGTCGTTGATTTGCCGGCGGTGAGTTTCCGCGCACGTACTCGGAAAACCCATCCTCATACCACGCAGCATGTGTCCCGCGGCCAGAGTGAGACGGAATCACGGAAAGCCTCGGGATCGGCTCTGAGACGAAAACCTTTCACGGCACGGCCCATGGGGCCAACGAGCACGGATGCTCTCACAACTGTTCGGACAGCTTCGAATCGACCTGGCCGTCGACCTTGGGACCGCCAACACGCGGATCGGCGCGCCCGGCGAAGGCCTTGTGCTCGATGAGCCTTCCATCGCCGCGGTCGACCCGGAATCCCGCCAGATTCTCGCCGGCGGGCGCGCCGTCGGCCATCTTGCCCAGCAGATGCTCGGCCGGGCGCCCGATTCGATCTCCGTTGTCGAGCCGATCCGTTCCGGCGTCGTTGCCGACTACGAAGTCTGCGAGGCGATGCTGCGGCACTTCTTCGGCAAAGCGCGGCGGGGCCGGGCATGGGGAAAGCCCCGCGTCCTGGTGCCGATATCCGGCGATACCACGCCGGTTGAGCGCCGCGCCGTCCTCAGCTCCACCCACCGCGCCGGCGCTAGCCAGGTTCTCTTGATCGCCAAACTCAAGGCGGCCGCTCTCGGGGCGGGCCTGCCGGTCGCCGAACCCGTGGCCAGCATGGTCTGCGACATCGGCGCCGGCTCCACCGAAGTCGGCGTGATCAGCCTCGCCGACCTGGTTGCGCACCGCTCGATCCGCATCGCCGGACGCGAGATGGACCAGGCCGTGGCCGACTACGTGAGGCGGCACTTCAGCCTGCGGATCAGCTCCCGGAGCGCTGAGCGGCTGCGGCTGGAGATCGGCAGCGCCCGCGAGCTGCCCAGCGAGCTGGCAAGCGAGGTTCGCGGCGTGGACCAGGTGAGCGGCCTGCCGCGCGAAGCGCTCGTCGCCAGTGAACAGGTCCGCGAAGCGCTCGAAGAGCCGCTCGACCGGATTGTCGACGCGATCGGCAGCACTCTCGATCGGCTCGATCCCGAACTGGCGGCGGACCTGATGGGCCAGGGGCTTGTCCTCTGCGGCGGAGGCGCCCAGCTTTCGGGCATCGACCGGATGATTGCCGAGCGGACCGGATTGCCCGTGCGGCTGGCCCCCGAGCCGGCGTTGACCGTGGCTCGCGGCGCGCTGGTCTGCCTCGAACATCTTGACCAGTGGGGATCGCTGCTCGAAGGGGGAGCCCGAGGTTAGCATGTACCGGCAGAAACCCAGAAAGTCTGATCTCTCGCCCCGCCTGGTCATCCTGGGCGCGGGTTTGGCGATTGCCGGTGCGCTGGCGCTGCTTCCGCCTGATCGGGCAAACGCCGTCCGTTGGCCGCTGTTGACGGCGCTCAAGCCCGGGCAGCGGGCGGTGGCCGCGGTCCGCCGGAGCGCCGGCCAGACCCTGGCACGGGTCAACGACCGGTTTGCCAGCGCGGAGGATCGGGCACGGCGTCTGGCCGAGGCCCGCGCGCTCCGCGAGGAGAATCGCCGCCTGCGAGCCGAACTCCGCGCGGCGCAGTTCCAGGTGGAGCTGCTCGCCGAGAAAAACCGCCCGAGCGACCGGCTGCTCGTGGCTGGCGCGGTTCGAGCGCGGGTCCTCGGCGTTCAGGCCAGGGCGTTTGTTGCCAAGACCCACCTCCTCGACGCCGGCCGGGCGGACGGCGCGGAACGCGGCGCCGCGGTGATCCAGGAGGCGGCGACCGTAGTCGACCAAGGTGTTCAGGGCGGGGTGCAAAACGGGCAGGTCGTGCTGGCCGGCTGCCGGGTGTGGGGTAAAGTCCTCTTCGCCGGCGACCATGCCAGCAGCGTTTGCCGGATGACCGAACCGGGGTTTCGCGACCTGGTCTGCCTGGCCGCGCCGCCCGCCGAGGGCCGCCCGGCAAGGCGCGGGCCGCGGGGCATCCTTGAAGGCACGGGCGAGCCCCTGGCCAGGCTTCGCATGATCGCCGCCACCGAGCCCGTGGCCGAGGGCGACCTGGTCTATTCGCTCGCGGGTGAAGGGTTCGTGGAAGAACCCCTCCTCTGCGGCCGCGTGGCGCGAGTCCAGCGGCCGCAAGGCGCCGCCTGCTGGGAACTCTGGGTCGAACCGGCGGCGGACGATTCGGACGGCGAGTTGGCGATTCTCCGCGCGGCGGTCAATCCCGTGCGAATGGCCCAGGCAGCGGCGGACCCGATTCGGAAGTGAAGGAGGGAAAACGATGCGGTATTTTGCGGTTATCCCCGTCTTCTACGCGGCGGCGTGCCTTCAGACTTCGTTGGCCGAGGCGGTGGCGATCGGTCGCATCGCGCCCGACCTGCTCGCGCTGGTTGCCGCGGCGATCGCACTGGTGGTCGGCGGCAACGCGGGGTTGGCGCTGGTTGCCGCGATCGGGTTGCTCGATGACCTGCTCGCATCCGGCCGGCTCGGGATTGCGACAGCCGCGTACCTGCTCGCGGGCTGGGCTGCAATCGAGCTGGCGGAGCGCTTCGATTCACGCCAGTTGACCTGGAGGGTGCTGGCCAGCGGCCTGTTTGCCGCCGCGGTTGCGTGCGGCGTGGGGCTGGCGCGATCCGCGATCGGCGAGCCGTCCGCCGGCTTGTTCCGCGTGGTCGGGGGCGGCCTGGGAGTCGGCATCTACACTGCCGGGCTGGCGATTCCCGTCTGGCTGGCGATCGGCTGGATCGAGCGATGGGGCAATCGCCGGATCGCCGCGTACGACATGTAGAACGGAATCGATTCCGCTGGGGAGCGCGGAGCGGAGCAGTCAGGTTAAAGTTTACAGGTCACATTTTCAGGATGCATTCCGACCGCTATTTCAACTGGCATGCGATTCTTGACGAGGTGCGGGATGGGCCGGGGGCCGATCCGCGGCGACGCGTGCGGCTGGCTCTCGCCGCATTCTTCGCGCTGCTTCTGGTCGTCTTTGGCCGGATTGTCCAGTTGGAGGTCAGCCAAGGGGCAGCGTTTCGCCAGCAGGCGGCGGCGCCGCTGGTGCGTGAACAACTCGTGCCGGGCGTCCGCGGCCGGATTCTCGCGGCCAACGGGGCCGTGCTGGCCGTTGACAAGGAGACGCGCGCCCTGGCCGTTCACTATCGCTGGATCGAAGAGCCGGCCGACGCCGGATGGCTTCGCTGGATGGCGCGGCAGCGGCTCGATCGGTCCGCGCGGCGGGATTCGCAACGGCTGGCGGCGGCGGAAGCCGAGGTTCTGGCCGAGCGGCGGGCGATGGCCGAGCGGATCATTCGCCTGGCCGGAATCTCCCCCGCCCAGTGGCGTGCGGACACCCGCAAAATCACCGCCCGGGTGAAACACATTCGCGACTCCGTCAATCGCCGCCGGCGCGAAGCCTTTGATTCGTCGAAGGCCGCGGGGCGCGAGCCGGGCTCGTTTCTCACCTGGGCGAAAGGCTGGTTGCTGGCGATGGTTGAGGCGTCTTCGGAGCCGCGTACTTTCAAGCCGATCGAGGTGGCCGAGGAATACGAGTACCACGTGATGATCGGCGACGTTCCGGTCGAGGTGATGGCCGAGATCGAGAGCCACCCGTCGGCCTACCCCGCCGTCAAGCTGGTCGCCAGGCGGCAGCGCAGCTATCCACGCGGGACGCTGGCCTCGCACGTGCTTGGTCATCTCGGCCGGGTTGAGCCGGGGGAGCTCGCCGGCGGGTGCGATCCGCAGGGTTGGGTCGGGCGGATGGGGTTGGAGCAGGCCCGCGAGGCGGCGCTCCGCGCGAGCCCCGGCCTTGCCGTCGAACTGGCGGATCGCAGCGGGCGGGTGCTTTCCACCTACCGCCGGCGCGAGCCGACCGTGGGCCGCGATCTGCTGTTGACCCTCGACGCCGACTTGCAGGAGACGGCGGAATCGCTGCTCGAGCAGGCGCTCGCCCGGCGGCGGGCGCGGCTGCCGGCAGCGCACGCGGCCGGCGGGGCGGCTCTCGTCATGGACGTGCAGACCGGAGCGGTGCTGGTCGCGGCGTCGGCGCCCGGTTTCGATCCCAACCTGTTTGTCGCCGGCGACTCGGCCGCGGTCGAGGGTTTGCTGCGGGCGGAGAACGATCCGCTTTTCAACCGCGCGGTTCGGATGGCCATTCCGCCCGGCTCGGTTTTCAAGATCATCACCGCGGCGGCGCTGCTGGATAGCGGGACGATCCATCCCGGCGAGCCATTTCACTGCCGGGGCTACCTGCGGTCGCCCGACCGGTTGCGGTGCGCCGTCTATCAGCGGCACGGAGTGGGGCACGGCGAGGTGGCCTTGGCCGACGCCTTGTCCGCAAGCTGCAACGTCTACTTCCTTCACCACGCCGGCAGGCTCGGCTGGGCGCCGATCGCCGATTGGGCCTGGCGGTTCGGATTGGGGCGGCCAACCGGGATCGACCTGCCGCGGGAGGCGTCCGGCCGGCTGCCGATGCCGCGGCCCGTGCCAGAGGGCGAAACGGACCGGTGGGCCGAACTGCCGGCGATCGGGCAGGGCGATCTCGACGCCACGCCGATCCAGATCGCGCGGATGATCGCCGCGGTGGCCAACGGCGGCAAACTCGTCACCCCGCACCTGGTCCGCGGATACGGTCTGGCCGCGCTTGATGAACCGATTCCCGCCTCGCAGGATTCGAGCGACCAGCCGCTCGATACCCTGGCGCCGCAGCCGATCGAAGGCTTAACGCCGGGCCTGCTCGCCGCAATCCGCGAGGGGCTCCGCCGCACGGTTTCCGAGCCCCTCGGGACGGCATACGATGGGGGCGATTCCATCCAGATCAACTGGGCGGGCAAGACCGGTACCGCGGAGACGGGGGTTGAAGATCAGGAACACGCCTGGTTTGCCGGCTATACCCCGTCGGACCGCCCCCGGTTCTGCCTGGTCGTCGTGCTCGAACAATCCGGCAATGCGGCCGACTCGGCCGTGCCGGTGGCCAGGCGGCTCGTCGTGCGGATGCGGGAGCTCGGGCGGATCTAGCCTTCCGCGACCACCCGCAGAATCTGGCTTCCGACCGGCGGGCAGCCGGGAACAAAGATGCCTTTCCCGCGCTGGTTGATCGTGCAGTTGCCCAGGCAGAGCGTCCCTGCCGGCAAATCCGCATGGCCCTTGCCGATGGCGATATGGATCGGACCGTCGGAGGAGAAGTAGTCGAAGAGCTTCTCCCGGTGCTTCTGGAGAAACAGCAGCAGGGTCGACTGGCAGGCGCTGCACGAATTCCTGTCGAGCACCGTGATGTTGGGAAACTCGATCGTCAGATTTTCGGGCGGAGCGGCGAACGGCGCCGCCCAACGGAGCCAGTCTCCAGGGGCAACCTCGATTCGAGGGAGCTCGATCACACCGTAGCCGCGTTCGGCGCCAAAGCGCAGATGCGGAATCTGCCGGGCGTCGACGCCCATCAGGCGGCAGGCGACGGCGTCGGCGGCGTAGGCGTCCGTGCCGGCCAGAACGACGCCCAGCGGTCTTGCCCGGCCGGCGCCTGGTCCGAGCCCTTCCATGCCGACGGTGCCGTCGACGAGGGCCAGATGGGGCCGCAACACCGATGACATGTCGGCGATGGCGACGTCGATCGGCTTGGCCGTGTCGTCTTTGATTGGCGGGAGCATGTGCAGCTCGACCTTGCTCCGCCGCCACAGGCAGCCTTTCATGTTCTTAATCGCCAGAGTCACGCCGGTGTGCATGTGCATTTTCATCACCGGAATCGAGACGACCAGGTCGAAGTCGAACACGTCCTGGCAGACGCGGACGTGATGGATCGCCCGGCCGTCCGGCAAAGCAACCTCGGTGAAGCGGCGCCGATCCATGTCGATCAGGCGGCATCCGCGGCGGGCCGCGATCGCGGTCAATCCGGCCGCTTCGAAGGCTTCGGGCATGTTGACTCCGACAATCGGACTCTCGCCGACAGCCACCTCGGCGCCGGCCTCGCGGAAGGCATCGATGGCCGCGGCGACGACCTGGGGATTGGTCACGACTCCCGAGTCGGGCGCGGCCACCCGGCCGACGTTCGGTTTGAGCAGGACGCGTCTGCCGCGAACTTGAGAGAGGTCGATCGATCGGAGTGCCGCGCGGGTGTTTTCATAGGGCCCCAGCCCGCCGGCCACCGCGACGGCCGTGCCCGCGCCGGGCGGGCGAAGTGGGTTGGCTGCCAGGAAAAGGTCGCGTGCGTCTTTCACGACTGGGAACCTCGGCGTGCGCGGGCATTCTGCGCCGCATTCAGACCAGTCTAGCGTATGGGAGGCCGGCTGTCGCTTCGTCCGGCGCCGGGCTGCAC
>JAMOAF010000902.1 GCA_023621895.1 Planctomycetota bacterium | reverse complement strand
AGGTTCAAGGCTCAATTTCCAACAACCAAGAGCGCGCAGCACCAGACTCGGAACCTTGGACCTTGAACCTTTTCCTGGTTCCCAAGCTCCAGCTTGGGAACCTTTCGCCTCTGGCCGGGTCTAGTAGATCGTGCGAAAATGAACACAGGGCCGGAGCGGAATGCCCTTGTCCGGCAGCGGACCGCGATTCTGGATGAAAAAGGAACCGGATCGATGGCAAAAGACAGTTATACAGGCCCCCTGGAGAAGATCGACGACTGCCTTTATCGGATTCCCAGGGGATACAAGCCGGGTATGCGCGTCGAAGGGCGGATATTCGCCGACGAGCGGCTGCTGGAGCAGATCCGCGGCGACCAGGCGCCGGATCAAGTGGCCAACGTGGCTCATCTGCCGGGCATCCAGTCGGCCAGCCTGGCCATGCCCGACATCCATTGGGGCTATGGCTTCTGCATCGGCGGGGTGTGCGCGACCGATCCGGAGGAAGGCGGCGTGATCTCGCCGGGCGGTGTCGGCTACGACATCAACTGCGGGGTGCGCCTGGTGCGCACCAACCTCGTGCAGAACGACGTGGCGGACCAGATCGAACAGCTCACCAACCGGCTTTTCGGCCGCATCCCCGCCGGCGTGGGCAGGGGGGGGCCTTACGACTTCGCCGGCAAGGAGATGACGAGGCTCCTGCGAGACGGCTCGAAATTCCTCAAGACCAAGGGCCTGGCGACCGACAGCGACCTGGAGCACACCGAGGCGGGCGGCGGCTTTGACGACGCCGACCCCAGCGCCGTGAGCGATAAGGCAATGGCTCGCGGCAAGGGCCAGTGCGGCACCCTCGGCTCGGGTAACCATTTCCTGGAAATCCAGGTGGTCGACGAAATCTGCGATCAGGCGGCCGCGCGAACAATGGGCCTCGAACTCGGCGGAATCGCCGTGATGATCCACAGCGGTTCCCGGGGCCTGGGCTACCAGGTCTGCGACGACGCGCTGCGCACCTTGCGCAACATCCCCGCGCGGTACGGCATCAGCCTGCCCGACCGGCAGTTGGCTTGCGCCCCGGTCGATAGCCCCGAGGGGCAGCAGTATCTCGGCGCGATGCGCGCCGCAGCCAACTATGCCTGGGCCAATCGCCAGTTGCTCATGTGGCAGACCCGCGAGGTGTTCGAGGAGTTCTTCGGCAAGAATTGGGAGGCGCTGGGGATGAACCTCGTCTACGACGTAGCCCACAATATCGCCAAGATGGAGAACCACGAGGTGGAGGGGAAGGTGAAACGCTTGTGCGTCCATCGCAAGGGGGCGACGCGGGCGTTTCCCGCCGGCCATCCCGAACTGCCCGACCGCTACCGGCAGATCGGCCAGCCGGTGATTATTCCCGGCGACATGGGCACGGCAAGCTGGGTGCTCGCCGGCCGGCCGGGCGCGATGGAGCGATCGTTCGGCAGCACCTGCCACGGCGCCGGGCGCGTAATGAGCCGGACCGCCGCGATCAAGCACGCCCAGGGCCGCCGCATCGATCGCGAGCTTGCCGAGCAAGGGATCGTGGCGCGGTGCCGGAGCTGGAAAGGCCTGGCCGAAGAGCAGCCCGACGCGTATAAGGATGTCAGCCTCGTGGTCGACGTCGTCCACCGCGCGGGCCTCGCCAAGAAGGTCGCCCGCTTGCGGCCGCTGGGCGTCGTCAAGGGGTAGGCAATCCTTCGTGGCACGGGTCTCCAGGCCCGTGGGACAGAGCTGTAACCTGTCTCCTATCACAACATGCCGGCCGTAAGGAGCTTCGACGGGCCAGGAGACCCGTCCTACGAACCGTCTTCTTCCGGGGGACAGAGCTGCAAGCTGTCTCCTATCACAACATGCCGGCCGTAAGGAGCTTCGACGGGCCAGGAGACCCGTCCTACGAACCGTCTTCTTTCGTGGGACAGAGCCGTAACCTGTCTCCTATCACAACATGCCGGTCGTAAGGAGCTTCGACGGGCCAGGAGACCCGTCCTACGAACCGTCTTCTTCCGTGGGACAGATTTGTGCCCTGTCCAGAACGGGATGCAATCCTGTCCAAAGGCAAACGGAATGAATTCCGCCCGGGCTCGCGCTTGACACGGCCTTGCCGGGCGGCAAAACTCAGCTTCGTCAGGCTGCCGCTGTGGGGTCGCGGTGCCCGCGACGATCGGCGGCCCCCGTGAGTTGGAATTGTCTTTGAGTTTGCCGGAGGAGCAAAGGCCATGAAACGCATCGACCGCCGTGATTTCCTGGATCGAACCGGAAAGGCCGGATTGGGCCTGGCCGCTGGAGTGACCATCCTCGACAACGCTGGCAGCGTCCGCGGGGCGCCGGCCAACGAAAAAGTGGTGCTGGGGATGATCGGCACCGGGGGGCGGGGTAGCAACCTCTGCGCGGATTTCGCCAGCCGCGGCGACTGCCAGTTCGCCTATCTTTGCGATCCGGACACAGCCCGGCGCGAGGGGCTGGCCAAGAGACTCAGCGAGGTGTCGCCGGGCCAGGCTCCGAAGATGCTCTCGGACTTCCGCAAAATGCTCGAAGACAAGTCGGTCGACGCCGTCGTCGTCGCCACGCCCGACCACTGGCACGCTCTGGCCACGGTTCTATCCTGCCAGGCGGGCAAGGACGTCTACGTGGAAAAGCCGCCCACGCAGAACGCCTGGGAAGGCCAGCAGATGATCAAGGCCGCCAAGAAATACGATCGCGTGATCGAGGTCGGCACGCAGAACCGCAGCGCCGAGCACAACCGCCTGGCAAAAAAGTACATCGACGATGGAAAGCTGGGCAAGATCCACTTCGCGCGGATCTATAACCAGAAGAGCTGGCCCAATTTTCCCATGCAGCCCGACGGCACCCCGCCGGCGGGCTTCGACTGGGACCTCTGGAACGGGCCGGCGCCGGAGCACGCGTATAACTCGACCTTCCATCGCAACTGGCACCACTTCTGGCGCTACTCCAGCGGCGACATCATCAACGACGGGATTCACCAGATCGACCTGGCCCGCTGGATCCTCGGCGTCGAGTACCCGACGCAGGTCTATTGCTCGGGCAAGCGGTTCGAGCCGGGGGCCGCGGAGTCGCCCGACGTGCAGGTGGCGACCTACGATTTCGACGGCATGGTGGTCACGTTCGAACTGACGCTCGAGACGCCTTACATGCTCAAGATCGCGCCGGTGATTCGCGAGTCGCTGACGGACTATCCCTATTGGCCGCAGTGCGCCACGCGGATCGAGATCTACGGCTCGGAAGGGCTGATGTACGTCGGCCGGCACGGCGGCGGCTGGCAGGTGTTCGGCCGCCCGCAGCGCGAGCAGCCGGTGCTGATCGCCGAGGGCAACGGGAAGTTCCCCGATCCGGAGCACAAGGAGAACTTCATCCAATCCGTGCGGCGCCAGGCGAAGCCCAATGCCCCGATCGAAGAAGGGCACAAGAGCGTCCTCCTGGCCCATTACGCCACGATGAGCTACCGCCTCGGCGGCGAGAAACTCACGATCGATCCCAAGACCGAGCACGTCGTGGGCAACGACCGGGCGATGGCGATGTTCAAGCGCGAATACCGCAAGCCATACGTCCTGCCGGACAAGGTGTAAGCGGCGGGGCGCAAATGTGAGAGGATGATGTTCGCCAGCGCGCCAGTCAAGTCCTGATCACGTCCTTCCCGCAAACCGGCGCGGAGAGCGGCGGCGCGGGAGGCGGATCGTACTCGCCAGCGCGCTCAAGAGCAGAAACGATCCAATCGTTCATGCTCACTCCGGCCTTGTTTGCCAAGGCAGAGATTCGTCGATGGAGCCCCGGCGAGACTCGAACGACAAACCGGCCCGAGTATGGCCTATCGGGCTCCGTGCCCCTTTCTTCGCAGAAAGCGAGGTAGTCGTCAACCGAGTCTTGGAACGCCTGCGTAAGCTCCGCGGGAGTCCTGCCCTGGAAAGTGATTACGTCGGTGATTCCGATCACTTCCCCGTGGATCAAGTTCTGCTCTTCGTCTATGGCGACCCTCGCAGAGTAGCCTTTGTAGTCTTTCATGGCATTATTCCAGCATTGACCAGGAACCGTCGGACCGATTCGACCTGAGCTTTGCCCGCTTCGCTATGTGGATGCGGACGGTGAAAGACCGCACGCACCCCGTTAAGGTACACTCGGACTCGTGAACCAGCTCCTTCGCTAATGTCCGCCCCAAGGTGTTTCATCATCGATTCGATGTCCCGCCACGACAGATTCCCCCTCGTCGGTTCAGCAAATACTGCCGAAAGCGTAACCTCGTGTTTGCCCATCTCTTGACGCCATGTCGTGAGAGCCCCGATGATTATGATACTACTATATGATACTATCACCTGGACTCGGGGAGAAGGTCGGCCCGGCAGTTTTCAGCCGATCGGCACTAGATTTCCGCTGCAAACTACCCCGTTAGGGCGGGTGCCATATCCTTCAATAGGTCCAGAAGCCGCCCCTCACCGGAAATCGGAATAAGCGATCATCAATCGAATGGCGTCGCGGACCGTGAACCTGGCACCCGGGGAAAAATGCGGACCCAGCGCGCCGGAGCCCGGCACTTTGGCTTCCGCGCGGAGGCCAGAACCGGGGTTACGGAGCTTGCTTGTCTTCGCTCTTGCCTTTTTCCTTGGCAACGCGGTGCTGAATGAGTGTCATGCGAGGGAGTCTCTTGCCGCCCGCCAGCCTGTCAGTGATGGCAGCCGCGGTCGATCGGCCCGGCCCGAGGAGTGGACCGTCTCGGGCATGGACAGCGGGCAGGGTGCGGCATCTGCGCCGGGCATCCTTCTCATTGCGCCAAGGCCGGTGCTGAAATTGCTTTCAGGGCCTGCGCGGCGGCCTCACGTACTCCCGCGTTGGGATCGGAAGCCGCGCGGCGCAGCGATGACTGCACCTGCTCGGAAGCAGAACCGATCTGACCAATCGCCCGGGCAGCCAGTATGCGGACGTTGGAATCTCCGTGCGTGAGCAGTTTCTCCAAGTGGGGTATCGCCCACGCTGCGGCGGGCCCCATTTCACCCACGGCCGCTATCGTTCCCGCTTCACCGCTGGTCATTCCCTCAATCAGAACCGTGGGAAACGCCGGATTGGCCGGATCGATCTTCTCGACGGCCAGAGCTGCGGAGAACCTCGTAGCGTATTCCTTGTGATCGAGCAGTTCCATCAAGCCGGGAAGCGCCGACTCGGCTTTTGCTCCCATGTTTCCGAGAGCCACGGCGGCGGTTCGGCGAACCTCGCTATCCGGATCGTGGAGGGCCGACGTGAGTCCTGGAATTGCGCCGTCGGCCGCTGGGCCCATTTTTGCCAGCGCGCGGACCGCCTGCCGGCGGACTTGCACATCCGGATCCTGCAATTGGCCGACCAGGCCCGGGGTAGGACTGCAACCGGCTGGGGCAGCACAGGCGAAGATCAACGCCAGCCTTACCGAAGCGCGAGCGAACGAGCGCAGAAGCCCCGCCATCGCAGAATTCCTCAAAATGCCCTGTTCTCCAACTTTTCGGCGCCGGCCCGTGTTGACAGCGCCATATAGACTTGCCAGTCGATCGTTTCCGTGAAGAGGTGGATCGAGCCGTCGCCCATCAAGTGCATGGCGCCTCCGGGGTGAAAGCTGGAGGGGCCCCAGTTGATCCGCGGGTTCGAATAATCGAAATAGGGCTCGTAATTGAGTGACGCGCCCGAGGCCCCATAGGAAGGCGGATTGGTGCGATCGTAGCGGCTGGCCACCAGGGAAGACGTACGCCCGTCCAGCCAGACCATGAAATCTTCCTCGCGAGTTTCGACGGCGAACACCGTCCGGCTCAGTCCGTCGCTGACGTCGGCGGGCCTCGTCGCTGACAGCGGGTAGATGCTGCCGTCCGGCTCGTATCCTTGGACCTGCGCCCAGATGTGGCCCACGTCCGAAGCGCCCATCGCCGCATAATTGGCGATCGCCAAGCGCGGCGAGTATTGGGTGTATTCGTTGTGCCGGCTGAACTCGGGCCCGGCATACGATGGACAGCGGTAGAAGGCCGGCATCGCGGCGGCCGCCGGCATATTGACCGCGTCGAGGGCCGACACGTTGAAATCGATCGACGCGTAGAGCGCCGATTGCTCGGCAAACGGCAGGATCAGGCTTCGCCAACTGTGGAGGCGCCTGCGTCGCGGGTCGCCGATGAACTCGATGGATTCCAACTTGTTCGTGTCGCTGGGCGGGAAGACGCCATGGGTGTCGGCGTAGTTGTGCAGAGCCAGCCCGATCTGCTTGAGGTTGTTGGTGCACGACATCCGCCGGGCGGCCTCCCGTGCGGCTTGAACGGCCGGCAGCAGAAGTGCGATCAAGACCCCGATGATCGCGATCACCACGAGCAACTCGACAAGCGTAAAGGCGGATCTGCTCGCCGTGCGCAGTCCGTAATGGGACATGGCTCCGCTTCTCCATGCCGCTGGGCCCTGGCCTGGCCGGCCAAGGCCCCGTCCGGTCGAAGTCGCACCGGAAACGCCGCTGCAAGATTCCTTATAGCACGAAGATGCAGCCGTGGCCAGCGGGTGGTGGTTTGGGCGCGAGTGGCCATTCTTTGCGTCGCCAGCCCGTCGCGGCGTTCTTGCCGTCGGCAACGGCCGGCGACCAAGGATTTCTGGCGGCACGCCGCGAGGCGGGCGACCCGAGGGTGGCGGCGGCTGGCCGCCCGATGTGGATGATTTTCGGTGAGGCGAACGACAGGTGAGGAAAGACGCCCGTGGCCGCCTGGAAGACGCGGTTCAGCCGATTGGCGCCGATCGCCGGCAGATTGGCCAACAGGGCAACTCGCGGGTGATGCCTGGCAAACTCAGTCCCTCGCCACCTTCAGCCCTCTTAGCTCCGGCTTGATTTCGAATCAGGGTTTGCCAACCAGCCCGTTTCGTTGAGTACGCTCCGCGCGAGGCGGATGTGTTGTTCGCTAAACATCCGTTTGCGGTCGTTCCAAGAGTAGACCTTCGCCACCGTGTCGTCGGCACTGGAGGCCGCCTCGTGCCTGGCTACCCAGTGCACCGTCGCCAGTAGTTCCATCCCGTAGGGCGTCTCAAACCCCGCAATCAGCTCAGCAACCTGCCCGAAGCGCGCGTGGGTCTCCGGGTGGCTTCGGAGAAATCTCTCGGCTCGCTCGGACGCCTTGACATTCAACTCGATCTGCTTCTCCGGGTCGTCCTCAGCATCGCCGTAACCACTGATGAAGTGCCCTTCGATATGGGTGAGCACATGCCGGAGGTTCTCGGCATACGGCCCGTAAGGTCCTTTGGCGAACCGCAGACGCAATGGCTCTCCTGCTTCCTGCATGAAGTACATCAGCTTGTGGATCTCCAGAAGCGAAACGAAGGGGTCCATCACGGCTGCCAAATACCGCGTCATAAGCCCCAGCAGTGCTGCCCGCCCGGCAGTCATCTTGGGGGCCGTCTTGGCCGTAACCATCTGCTCCGCCGGCGGTGCCCCCACGGGCTCATAGACGAGAACACGCACGCGCGGCAGCGTGCTGAACGCCTCTTCAATGAGCGGCCGAACTTGCCGCCAGTCGAGTCCTCCCAGGCCGCACCCAAGCGGAGGTACGGCAACCGACTCAATACCCCGCTGACGGACTTCTTCGACGAGCGTTTGGAGGCCGACCTGGATGTCTTCGAGCCGGCTCTTGCCCCTCCAATGCCGCTTGGTCGGAAAATTGATGATGAATCGGGCACCATGCAATCGGCTTAGGGTGAACACGAACATCGTGCCGGGGTGCAACTCTCCTCGCTCGCACGCCCCTCGGTAAGCCTCGTAGTTCTCGGGAAACGCCTTCCGGAACTGCAGCGCAACTCCCCGCCCCATGACCCCCACACAGTTCACCGTGTTGACGAGGGCTTCCGCGTCCGCCTGGAGGATATCGCCTTGGCGAAACTCGATCATTGCTGTCTCCTTCAGAAGTACCAGCCGGGTTCGGTGCTCGCGGCAGGTTGGTGGCCAATATCGGCCAGCGTCTGCTGGACCTGCCGCAAGATCGCCTGACTTTCCACGCCAATCTTCTCCACCAATGACCACGGAAACGACTCGAACAGCAGGAACTCGGCTTGCTTGCCGCCCTTGATCGCTGAACTGCGAAAATCGGTCGCCTCAATTGCGCTCCAGTCAACCTCAACCAAACGGTCTAACGAGGCATAGAAATCGGCATATCGCGCACCAGCGTTCGTGTTGCTGAACGCCCACCCGATGCCGTGCTGGTCGGCGTAGCGTACCACCTCACGCAGGTCAGCTTGCAGGTGAACAATTCGTCTCTGCCCTTCACGATACTCCAGACCAGGGTGGTTCCCCCTGTGGAGGATATACAGCATAATCGACCGGAAGCAGAAGTAGAATGGGACGTACTGCCCGACCTTCGTTCCCGGGTGGCATTTCACGTCCAGTTCCTCCAACCGTCGCTTCTTGATCTCGGCCATTCCAACGATTTCGTTCTGCAACCCAAGTTCGATCCGCTTGGCATCCGACCATATTCTGCCCGCCCTCACGATCTGCGGCAGATTCCGCACATGCGTGATATGGTAGATCTTCGGTTTGGCGGGCACTCGCGTCATCGCATGTGCTTTCTGGGCAACGGGACTCGGGGCCCCCCCATCGGCGACTGGTGGTTTTGTCGGTAATCGGCCAAGGCGCCGATTGCCTGTATTGCCTCCGCGTGGGCTGGCAACGAGGCTTGCCTGGACCCCTAGCTTACCAGGTCAAACGGCGTGAAATAGCCCCCTGACCAAGCGAACGACAGCCGACTCGAAGGTATGGCTTGTCACTCGCCGGGAACCTCTTCCGTGAGTTCGTCCCACTGCGAAAGCCGGGGGTCTCGCGGCCCATACATTCCGGCTAGCTGCTCTCGAACCCAGAGGCGGTCAAAACGAGCGCCCTGGGCGCGAAGAATCTGCTCCACGTCGGCCAAGTCCTTCCGCCGGAAGAACATCATCTTGAAGACGGCCAAGGATTCGGCGTCCCAGACCATCACCGGTTGATCGGCCAGTTCCACCCTTCGGCGCCGCCCGCGGGCCGCCTCGTAGAATGGGACGAGCGGCAAGAACACGTCCACCCGCACTCCCGCCAGCGACACGCGACAGAATCCGTGTTCGCCGAGGGAAGCGGCTGCATCCTTCGCAGACAGATCACAACCCAGCTCGCCAAGCAGCTGCGCGCAGTCCATCGGCCGGTCGATCGGCACGTAGATCGTCACGTCTACGTCAATCGTGCCGCGGGGCGCCCCCCAGTAGCCCAGAGCGATCGCTCCGCCCAACGCATAGTCGAGCCCGCGATTCTCGAGTCGCTCCGCCAGTTGCCTGGCCACGTCGGCAGCGTTGGTCACTCACTCAAGCTCCGGACACGGGCGGCATGCCTTCTGAAGAACTCCCAAGTGGACGCCGGCCAACAATCCGGCTCGACTTCGCCGAGCCCCGCCGCCAGCCGGCTGCGGTAGATGACGGCCGCCGCCTCGCACGCCGCCTCGATCAGGCGCCCCCGGTCGCGGAGGCTCAGCGCTCGCAGCCGCGCGATCTCCGCGGCGTCCGCTGCGCCGTGCGCCGCCACCGGGTCTCTTGGGATCAACGGTTCGGCAACCATTAACTTGACTCGTCCAACATGGAACTGTCGCTGCAAGCCCTTGCTGCATAAGAGTTAGGCTGATGGGACTCGAACCCATGGCCTGGGAATCAAAAGTACAAATACGCTTGTACACTCATCTCGATTTCTCCCCCTCACTTACGTATACGCATACGGTACGCCGGCGAGCGGCCGGTGTCAATCGTTGGACGACCGAAGAGAATGGTCGAATGATGCCGGTCGAAAACGAGGCGAGGCGAGAGCCTGCGCCGGTCAGGGTGACACATGGCGAATGTTTCGGTTTCGGCGTTCAGCCGCGCGCTTGTCCCGGCCTCCGGCCATTCGGGAAACCGGTGGTGAAACCGATACGCCGCATCCTTTGGTTAACCGGGCAAACGACGCCCGAGCACTCACCCCCACCAACAAGCGTGAAACATCCGCCAGACCTTGACACGCCGGAAGTCGCAAGTCGTTTTATCGCAGTTGCTTGTGTCACTTATCTTCGTCGACTGTCGTTGTGCCCACATGGTCGCTGATGACGGAAACATCCTTGACGCGGATCGTCTGGTTGCACGTTCCGTAATCCGTGATGTAGAGGGGGTGAGCCGGCGCGCAGAAGACGATGCCCGTGAGCT